>JBPCTA010000191.1:0-4373 GCA_051006595.1 Pirellulales bacterium | reverse complement strand
GCAGAAGCTTCGCCGCCGCGGTGTAGAGGTAGAAGGACAGCCGGCTGCGGACCAGGTCACTCATGATCAGTTGCTCACGGCACGCTCGCACCACCTGACGCAGGCAGTCGCTCACCTCGGGCGTGCTGAGGTGATGGAGGAAGTGGTTGGAGAAGATGAAGTCCCAGCTGCCCGGCGCGGTCTCCGCGAGACTCAGGGCGTCGCCGTGCACGAGCGCGATCTCGGGATAGGCGGCGAGCCGCGGCCGGGCGAACTCCACGACGCGGGCGTCGTGATCCAGGCAGGTGATCGTGAGAGAAATTCCCTCCCTTCGGCACCGCTCGATCAGCCAGATCGGCACGTCGCAGCCACCGGAGCCCATGTCGAGCATCGTCCAGGCACGGCCCCGATCGGCGCGCATCCGGTGCAGCACGTGGCGGCGGAGCAGCCGGCGGCAGGGCGTGAGAGCCCGGTTGATCCAGCGGAACTGCCGCAGGGTGTTGCCGAGCAGTTTCACCGACGAGTCGGGCCGGTCCATCAGTTCGAGGTCTGCCGCGCGATGGGAAAAGTCAGCCATGGCGGGCCGGGGCCTGAGCATCGAGCGGTCTGACGACGGTGATCATCTCCAGCGTGCCGAGATAGAACCGCCGGCTGAAGACCTCCGTGAGGCCGGCGTCAGCCAGCGCCTTTCGCAGCGCGATCCGGTCGGGAAAGTGCCACAGCGATTCAGCGATGTAGGCGTACACCGCCGGCTGGCGATGGAGCACGAGCCCCCAGAACGCACCCCAGACGTAGAGCACCCAGTAGGTCAGCCGCTGGGCAAGCCAGTGCGGCGACTTCGAGAAGTCGAGGAAGGCGGCCGTACCTCCCGGCCGCAGCACCCGCCGCACCTCGGCAAGCGCCACATGCAGGCTAGGTGCGTTTCGCAGCGCGTAGCTTCCCGTGACGATATCGACGCTCGCTGGAGGAAAGGGCAGCGTGTGCATGTCGCCCAGCTCCAGCCTGACGTTCGGAGCGTGGTTGCGGTCTCGGGCGATCGCCAGCATCTCCGGTGTCAGGTCGACACCGCACACCGTCCCCTGCGGATAGCGGCTGGCCAAAGCGAATGTCACGTCGCCCGTTCCGCACGCGAGATCGACGCACACCGGTGCGGCCGCCGCCATGCTCGCGGGCAGCGATTCGAGCAGCGCCCGCTTCCAGGCCTGATCGCGGCCGAGCGAGAGCGCCCTGGTCACGAGGTCGTAACGCCGGGCAACCTCTGCGAACAGAATCTCGTTGTACTCCCGTTTGGCGTCGGGGGTCTTGAGGAACTCGGTTTGGCCGGCGGGCAGTTGGGGCATAGAGGCTGTCGATGGAGTGAACGGGCGGCTACGTTGGCATCCCGATGGGGATGGAACGGGGGCGGTTGAGCCAGCGGATCACGGGCGTGGCCAGAAACGGGAGATGCCCCAACACCGTGACGTTCAGTTCCGTCAAAAACTGGTTCCGCAGGCTCCGTGTGACGAGCCCGCAGAGCCGCATTCTGCCGCGGAGCAGCCGCTCCCGCTGGGCGATCCAGCGTTGCGGCAGGTCAGCCGAGTAGTGCCTTGCGGCCTGGTGGGCGTTGGCCGCGACGGCAGCTCCCGAGGCGATCGCCCAGGCCATGCCTTCGCCCGTGAAGGGCTCGATGTAGCCGGCGGCGTCACCCACGAAGAAGATTCGCGTGGCCGCCGGCGGTGACGTGCGGCACGACAGCGGGGGTGTGCCCTGCCACACGAGGTCACCGACGCCCTCGAACCGCGGCAGCGGCGATCGCTCGAGGATCCGCCGCACCGTCTCTCCTGGGCCCCAGCGCTTCATCGCCACCGGATCGAGCGCCGCCGCGATCTCCACGTGGCCGTCCTCCACCTGCAGGCTGCCGACGTAGCCCTCGCGGCCCACGACCATTTGGATCGTGCCCGGCCTGTATCCCTCGGGCACACGCGATGTCGCCGCCGACACACCGATCCGCGAGCGGGGATTGACGAACTGCGTGCATCCCGGTGTCTCCCTCGCCAGCCGTCCGGCCAGCCCGTCGGCGGCGATCACGACGCGTGCCCGCACCTCGCCTTGCTCGTCGCCGTGCACGAGCCGCAGCGTGCAACCGTCACCATCCACGGCGGAAAGGTGCGCCTCGGTGCGCGTGAGCAGGGTCGCCCCCGCGGCCGTCGCCTCGCGGGAGAGATGCTCGTCGAGCCAGTGCCGTGACAGGGCGGCGCCGGTTGGGAGCGGCAGGTAGGCCTGCCGCTTGCCCGCGGCGACGAACACGCCGTGGACGGCTGGGGCGCCACTGGTCGCGAGCAGATGGACGAGATCAAGCTGCCCGAGACTCGCCACGGCGTTCGCATTCAGAAAGCAGCCGCAGACCTTTCGGCGGGGCAACGACGCCTTCTCCACAAGGAGGACCGAGCTGCCGAGCCGGGCCGCCTGCCGGGCGGCGATGCATCCCGACAGGCCGGCCCCGACGACGACGATGTCCCACGTGCCGCGGCTGGCGGCGGCGATCCCGTGTGTGTCCTGAATCCCGATATCGGCCCTGGGGTTGGTTATGGGGCCTGAATCAACCATCGATTGTCCGATCGTGCGGCGGGTAGCCTGGTGCCCGTTGAGCCGCGGCATGATACCACGCCATCTCCTTGAGCGGGGCAGGGTCGAAGATCGTCACCGACTCCGACAAGGCGCCCCAGGGACGCGCGGTTCACACCAATCCGCTTGCGGACCGTGCTGCCGGCAGCAACCTCGCTGGAGCCGGCTACGAACGCACTCGCGCGCTGCCGATGTACATGATCTGCAGAGAAGGAAACCGTCCGATCGTGAAGTCGAGACGGCGGTCGAGGCCAGTCGGAGCCAGCCCACAGAAGGGCCCGACGTCGAATCCGCGGGCGAGGAGCTTCGCCTTCAGTTCGGCGGGGCGGATGAACTTGGCCGGGTCGTGCGTCCCTCGCGGCAGCCCACCCAGCACCGTTTCGCCCAGCTTCACGATCACGAAGGTCGCCAGCGGTGTGCGATTGATCGTATCGAACAGGAACATGCCGCCGGGCTTGAGCACCCGGCAAATCTCATCGAGCACCCGATCGACGCTCTCGACATGCTCGAGCACGTCCACACAAACGACGCAGTCGACGGTGCGGCTCTCCATGGGGACGTTCTCGCCAACGCCGAGCCTGTAATCGATGCTCAAGCCCTCTGCCCGCGCATGCTGCCGCGCCGCTTCGACGGCGGGCGCTGACGGGTCGAGGCCGACCACGGTGGCCCCTTTCCGGGCCAGAACCTCCGCCATGAAGCCCCCGCCACATCCCACGTCGAGCACGGTCATGCCCGCCCAGTCAGCGATCAGTGTCGAGAAATAACGCATCCGGCTCGGCACGAGGTTGTGCATGAGCCGTAGGAAGCGCTGCGAGCCGTCCCACCAGTTGGCGGCGTAGGTGCGATAGATACTGAGATCATTCACAGTGGGAGATCCAGGGTGGGCCGCGGCAGCAGCGGAAGAATAGGACGGTCATCGGCACTTCCACAACCGTGCAGCCGGTGACGAGCGGCCTCGAATGGTAGTCGGCCCGTCGCGGCCGAGACGGTTGCCCCCGGCGTGTCTCGGGTCCTTTCGTCGTGGGATGCCACGGGTCGGAGGCCTGCCTGCCCCGAACACCCTGCCCATGCCTCCCACACTTCCGCGGGCACCGGACCGTGACGCTACGGCCTCGGGCAACCGTGCCGACGCCGTCGGCCCCGCGCGGCAGCAGGCTGAAAAAATGCCGATGGACGGAGGGTGCGAGTCGGCGGGCTTCGAAGGTCCGACGGGTTGCCTCCTTGACGGAGCGAGACGCGATGAGCGGATCGAGGTGGCGGCTCGTGATCAAGGCGCTGGGCTTGTCGCTGGTGGCACTCGTGCTGCCATGGCGGGCAGCCCTCGCCGACGCCCCCTCCGCGCTCGGCCTCGGTGCGTTCGCCCCGTGGGACGACGGGGCCGCGATCCAGGCGGGGTACGACACGATCGTGCCGATGGACGACCACGAGTCGCCCTCACTGCTCCCGGAGACGAGCAGCGTCGCCCACGACCTGTCCGCTCCAGCGACGCGTCGGTTCTATGCCACGGGCATCGTCGGCGGCTCGTTTCTCGTCGCGTCCGCCGACAACACGCCTGCTTCAAGCCTGACAGGGGGGCTTGCCTTGGGGATGGCGATGGAGCGACCCAATGGCCGGATCCGCCTGGAAGCCGAGGGCCGATACCGAGGCCTCATCGAACAGACGTACCTGGGATTCAACGAGAACTTCTCGCCACGTCACCCAAACCCTGTCGGCGTTGTGCAGGGGAAGAACTTAGGGGGCTGGTCCGTGCTGGCAAACGCATGGCGGGACTTCCACTGGACCGACCATGT
>JBPCTA010000190.1:0-3466 GCA_051006595.1 Pirellulales bacterium | reverse complement strand
CCCTTCGTCAACCTGCTCGACGCCTTCGAGCAGGATCAGCGGAAGACCCACTACGACACACGTGCGGAGTTGGTCGATTATTGCCGCCACTCAGCCGATCCCGTGGGTCGCATCGTGCTCGCCCTCGAGGGTTGCGTCGATCCTCGGCTGGTGGCGATGTCCGACTCGATCTGCACTGGGCTGCAACTCGTCAACTTCTGGCAGGATCTTCGCCGCGACCGCCTCGCCGGCCGCGTGTACCTGCCACGCGAGGACATGACCCGCCATGGCGTGGATGAGACGGCGCTCGACGAAGCCGCCGCGTCGCCGGCCCTGCGCACGTTGATCGCCGACGAGGTGGGCTGGGCCCGCGGGTATTTCGATGCCGGCGCCGAGCTTGCGACCCGGGCGCCGCCGGTGCTGCGGCCGGCAATTGCGATGTTCCTCGGCGGTGGTCGGGCGGTGGCGAATGCGATCGAGCGGGCGGGGTTCGACACGCTATCCCGTCGGCCCACCGTCGGCCGGTGGCAGAAAGTGCGGCTGGCGGCCCGCGCCTGGTGGGCTGCGACGATCGCCGGCGGAGGCCGCGACGCATGAACACGCTCTCCGCCGACCATCAGGCATGCGCCGCGATCCTGCGCCGCTCGGGATCGAGTTTCGCCCTCCCGATCCGCCTGCTCCCCGAGGCGAAACGGCGGGGAACCACGGCGATCTACGCCTTCTGTCGGCTGGCCGATGACCTGGTCGATGATGCTCCCGACGCGGCGACCGCCACGGCGGGCTTGAACGCGTTCGCATTGAAGACCGAGGAGGCGCTCGCGGGCCATCCCGTGAACGATCCGGTCTTGCGGGCGGTCGTCGACACCGTGCGGCGGTACGCGATCCCCGAGGGCTCAGTCCGGGACATCCTGGCCGGTGTCCGCATGGATCTGACGCAGCAACGCTACGAGACCTGGGCAGAGCTCGAACGCTACTGCCGTTGTGTCGCCAGCGCCGTGGGCGTGGCCGCCATCCACGTCTGGGGATACACCGATCCGACCGCCATCGCGCTCGCGCACGACTGCGGCATCGCCTTTCAGCTCACCAACATCCTCCGTGACATCCCGGAGGATCTCGGCCGTCGCCGGATCTATCTGCCGCACGAAGACTTCCTGGCCTGCGGCTGTGCGGAAGATGACCTCATGGCGGGCCGGAACGGACCGGGATTCACCAGGCTCGCCACGCTCGAGGTCGACCGGGCGCGGGCATGCTATCAGCGAGCCGGGGCGATCGATGGCATGCTCTCGACCGACGGCCGCAAGGTGTTTCGGGCGATGTTCGGGCTCTATCGCGAGATGCTCGAGGCGGTGCGGCGGGCTGGCCCTTCGATCTTCACCGCGCGGGTGCGGCCGTCGCGGCCACGACTGCTGGCGGCCGCGGCTGCGACGCTCCTGTGCGGCACACGGAGGCTGCGATGACTCTGCCTGGCTCGGCGGCCGAAAACTCCACGACACGCCCGAAGGTGGTTGTCATCGGGGGCGGACTCGCCGGCCTCGCGGTTGCCGCGGGGATCGTGGACACCAGCTTGGAAGTGATCGTGCTCGAGTCACGCCGACGGGCTGGCGGCCGTGCAGCGTCGTTCGAAGATCCGGTGTCGGGCGGTCTCGTCGATGCCTGTCAGCACGTGGCGATGGGCTGCTGCACCAACTTCATCGATCTCTGCCAGCGGGCGGGGATCGACGACGCCTTGCGGCGCGATCGGACCCTCTGGTTCATCGGCCCAGCTGGCGACCGGAGCCGATGCACGCCTTCCCGGTGGCTGCCGGCGCCGCTCCACCTCGCCCCCCTGCTCTTCGGCATGCGACATTTTTCACTCCGCGAGAAGGTCGCCCTCGCCATGGGCATGCTGCGACTGGCGAGGCATCGGCCTGGAGCCGGCACTGGTGCACCGACTGCGCTGCAATGGCTGCGGACGAGCGGCCGGCAGCCCGAGCGGGTGATCTCGCTGTTCTGGCAGCCCGTGATCGAAAGCGCGCTCGGCGAATCGATCGATCTGGTCAGTGTGGCCGCGGCCCGCAAGGTCGCCGTGGACGGCTTCCTCGCCCACCGCGACGCGGCCGATCTGATTGTGCCCACGGAACCGCTCGGCACGCTCTGTGGCGAACGGCTCGTGGCTTGGCTCGAGTCACGAGGGATCGTGGTGCGGACGGCCGCGACCGTCACCGCGATCGACCGCGACCCCGCAGGCCGCGTCATGGGCGTCCACTGCGGCGACGAGCGGATGGCGTGCGACGCGGTCGTGCTCGCGGTGCCATGGAAGGCAGCCGGACGGCTCGTACCCGACCTTGTGGCGGCGGCGGACGACCATCTGGCGGGGTCGCCGATCACGGCGGTGCATCTCTGGTTTGATCGGCCGTTCGTCGACATGCCGCATGCGGTGCTGGTGGGGCGCGTCTCGCAGTGGGTCTTTCGCGGCGACGAGCGGTCGGGCGATGGCAGGGCAGTCCGGGGTTATTGCCAGGTCGTGATCAGCGCCTCGCGGGGGCTCTTGGGGGGCGACCGCGGACAACTCGTGGCCGCCGTCGTCGCCGAGCTCCGTGACGTGTTCCCCGCGGCCCGGGATGCCGTTCTCGTGGATGCCAGGGTCGTCACTGATCCGACGGCCGTGCTCTCGGTTCGGCCGGGCGTGGAGGCGTTGCGGCCTGCGGCGGCAACCGCGAGCCCGAATCTCTTTCTCGCCGGTGACTGGACCGCCACAGGCTGGCCCTCGACCATGGAGGGGGCGATCCGGAGCGGCCGCAGGGCGGCGGAGGCCGTTGCGACGTCGTTGCAACGGCCGATCGCGGCGGTCGTCGCCGATCTGCCGAAGAATCCGCTCGTTCGCCTGCTCGTGGGCCGCGACTCAAGCGGCTGACGGCCTTGTCGGCAGCGACTCGATCAACCGCAGGAGCCCCGCGGCGAGGGTGCCACCGTCCACGACGGCATGTTCGTAGAGCCGCCAGAGGTCGATCGCGGCCCGAGGCCGACGTCCCACGGCCGCCAGCGCCGTGCCGAGTCGCCGCATGGACGACTGCGGCGCTCCAAGCGCCGCGACCTCCCGCGGGAGGTCCTGCGTCGCATCGTCGGAAACCACTCGCACCGAACTGCAGGCGAGGCCGGCCGCTCGGGCGACGGTGGCGACCGCATGGGTCTCCATATCGACGAGCTGCGCCCCCGACGCCTCGGCGAGCCGCCGCTTCGCCTCGGCCGACGCCAGCACGCGAGACACGGTCACGATCGCCATCGGCATGGCTGTGTCGGGGTCGGGAAGCGAGAGTGAGAGCGACGACGGATCCCCTTCGGCCAGGCTCACGCCCGGCCGCACGAGGCTTCCCCGGCGAAGGTGCGGATCGAGCCCGCCCGCAAATCCGGCGCTCACCACGAGCCGCGGCCGGTGTCCCTCGATGAGCAGCCTCGTCGCCGCCGTGGCGGCCTCGATTCCGATGCCCGAGATGCACCAGGCCACGCG
>JBPCTA010000189.1:0-4471 GCA_051006595.1 Pirellulales bacterium | reverse complement strand
GGCGCCGCCGAAGACACAGGCCGCCATGCTCGAGGCGATGCAGGAGCACAAGGTGACCGTGGTCGGCAAGACGTCGCAGCTCGAACCCCCGTTCTTCGTGCTGGCGACCCAGAATCCGGTGGAGCAGGAGGGCACCTATCCATTGCCCGAAGCCCAGCTCGACCGGTTCATGTTTCTCATCGAACTCGACTATCCCAATGAAGAGGAGGAGGTCGCGATCGCGCGGACGACGACCGGCGAGGCGCCGCCGGCGCTCGATCATGTGATGACGGCCGCGGAAATCATCGACTACCAGCATCTGGTTCGCCGCGTGCCCGTGCCGGATCACATCTATCGATTCGCCGCGAAGCTGGTGCGGAAGACGCGTCCGCGGGGCGACTCGGCTCCCGCCTGGCTCAGGCCCCTCGTGTCGTGGGGCGCCGGTCCTCGTGCGGTGCAGAATCTGGTGCTTGGTGCAAAGTCGCGGGCAGCGCTCTCGGGCAGTTACATGGTGCGGCTCGAGGACGTCGAAGCGGTGGCGGCGCCGGTGCTCACGCATCGGCTGATCACCACGTTCGCCGCTCAGGCGGAGGGCATCGACGCCAAACAGATCGTTGGCCGCCTCGTGAAGGAGACCGTCGAGGAGCAGACAGGCTGAGCCGCTGGCGGCAGGCGTCTCGTGCGAGGCGCGTGCCGGTCGACCGCGAAAAGACACGAGCCGTCAGACAGACGCCAGACAGACGCCAGAGAGCCGCCACCGAGCCCCATGTTCACCGACCGCCAGCCGCGTTCGTTCCTCGATCCACAGGTGCTCGCGCGGCTTTCCGCGGTGCCGCTCGTGGCCCGGCGGCCGATGGTGGGCAGCGTGTCGGGACGCCATGCGAGTCCGCACCGCGGTTCGAGCGTCGAGTTCGCCGAGTACCGCAAATATGTCCCCGGTGACGACCTGCGGCGGCTCGACTGGCGGGCCTTCGGCCGGTCCGACCGGCACTATGTCAAGGAGTATGAGGCCGACACCAACCTTCGCCTGTGCCTCGTGCTCGACACCTCCGGATCGATGAACTTCGGCTCCGGCGGCATGACGAAGCTCGACTACGCCCGCCGGCTCTGCGGGCCGCTGGGGTATCTCGCATCGCAGCAAGGGGATGCCGTCGGCGTGTCGTGCGTGGCCGATGGCATCGTGCGGACGGTGCCGCCACGACGCAGCCCGGCACATGTACGACTGGTGTTCGATGTGCTCGAGGAGGCCCGGTCGGCCGGGCCGACGCGGCTGCCGGAGGTGCTCCACGAACTCGCCGAGACGATCCAGCAGCGGGCCGTGGTCGTGATCGTCTCCGATCTGTTCTGCGACCCGACGGCGCTCGCCTCGGCCTTCGGCCACCTCCGCTTTCGCCGGCACGACGTCGCCGTGTTCCATCTGCTCGACCCGCAAGAGATGACCTTTGCGTTCCAACGGCCGACGCGGTTTCTCGACATGGAGGGGGGCGGGGCGATCTTCGCCGATCCGGTGGACATCGCCGACCGATACCACCGTGCGGTCCAGGTCTATCTCGACGATCTCAAGCGGATCGTGCTCGAGTCGGCGGTCGATTACCACCGCATCCTCACCGATGAGCCGGCTGAGCAGGTCCTGGCCCGGTTCCTCGTGGGCCGCGCAGCGGGAAGGGGCCTGCGATGACGTTTCTCCAGCCGTGGGTGCTGCTGGCGTTGCCGCTGGTGGCGTTGCCGCTGATCATCCACCTCATCAACCAGCGGCGGTTCCAGACGGTGTCCTGGGCCGCGATGCAGTTCCTGCTCGCCGCCAAGGCGCTCTCGCGTGGCTACTCGCGGCTGCGGCATTGGCTGATCATGCTCCTGCGAATGCTCGCCGTGGCAGCGGTGATCCTCGCCGTCGGCCGGCCCCTGTCCCGCGGCTGGTTGGCACTGGCCGGTGGCGGCCGGCCCGACTCCGCGATCGTCGTCATCGATCGCTCGCCGAGCATGCAGGCCCGCGATCCCTCGGGGGGCGATTCGAAGCTCGACACCGGCCGTCGGCAGCTGGCCGAGTCGCTGGCCACGCTGCGGCCTGGGAGGTGCATGGTCGTCACCGATGCGGCGCGTGGGCCACACGAACTGGCCGCTCCGGAGTTGATCGTCGATCTGGCGACGGCAGGCCCGGCGGCGGCCCCGGCCGACCTCCCCGCGCTGCTCCAGTCAGCCTACGACTTCATTCGTGAAAACGCGGCCGGCACGACCGAGATCTGGATCTGTTCCGACCAGCGGGCGAATGACTGGCGGGCCGACGATGGCGGCTGGGGCGGCATCCGCGACGCGTTTGCCAAGCTGCCGCAGCAGGTCCGGATTCAGCTGCTCTCCTATCCAGAGCCGGCGGTCGGAAACGTGGCGGTGCGGGTGACGGCCGCTCGGCTCGAGACCGTCGGCCGTGACCGTCGGCTGGTCGTCACCGTCGCCGTCTCGCGGCAGGAAGACGGCCCGCGGTTGATGCTGCCGTTGCGATTCGAGATCGGCGGCGTGACCACGGCTGTCGAGATCGAGCTCTCCGGCCGCGAGGCCGTGCTCAAGCAGCACTCGATCCCGCTCGAGTCGTCGGCGGGCCCGAGGGGCTGGGGTCGGGTGTCGATTCCCGCCGACGCCAACCCGGCCGACAACGAGTTTTTCTTCGTCTACGACGAGCCGACGCCGCGTCGGGCGATCGTGGTGGCCGATGATCCTGCCGCGCGACGAGTGCTGGAACTTGTGGCGGGCATCGCGCCGGGGAAGGATGAGACCGCGAGCGTCGACGTGGTCGCCCCCGGCAGCCTCGCGACCGCAGGCTGGGACGAGGCGGCGGTGCTCCTCTGGCAGGCGGCGCTTCCCGAGGGACGCGACCTCGACCTGATCCAGGCCTATGTCGACCGCGGTGGGCAGGTCGTGTTCTTTCCCCCCGACGTGCCCACCGCCGCGGCGTTTGCCGGGGTGTCGTGGGGTGAGTGGACCGCCCATTCGAAGACCGTGGTGCCGGAGTCGTGGCGGACCGATCAAGATCTGCTTTCCAACACCCTCGCCGGCACCGCGCTGCCGCTGGGTGAACTCGAGATCAGGAGGTCGTGCGGGATCGTGGGCGATGCGATTCCGCTGGCCGCGCTGCCGGGGGGTGCGGCCCTGCTGGCCCGGTCGCCCGGGGCGGTGGGCGTGTCGTTCTGCGCGACGACACCGGCCCCGCGAGATTCCTCGCTCGCCGCCGAGGGGATCGTGCTCTACGCGCTGGTGCAGCGGGTGATCGACCGCGGGCTCGGGGTGCTCGGCCGGGCACGGCAACTGGATGCCGGGCCGGCCGCGGTGGAACTCGCCGCAGCCGGCGAGCCCTGGGTCCGCCGCGCCGGGCCGACCACCGCTGCATCGACCGAGTCGGGACTGCAGGCAGGCGTGTTTGCCGCGGGTGAACGGCTCTATGCGGTGAACCGTCCGGCGGTCGAGGACGCGGCGGCGGTCGTGGCCAACGAGCGGATCGACGGACTCTTTCGGGGCCTCGGGTTTTCGCGGATCACGGGCCGGACCGGGGCTCGAGACAGCATCGTGCAGGAGATCTGGCGGGCGTTTTTGATCGCGATGCTGCTGGCGATCATCGGCGAGGGGCTGTTGAGCCTGCCGCGGCGACAGCCGGCTGAGCCCGCATCTGGTGGCTTCCCTTCGGTGGAGGCCGCCGCATGAACGCCTTGGCGGGCCTTCGTTTCTTTACGACGCCGTGGACGCTCGGTCTCTCGCTGACGCTGGTGGCGATCACGGCGGCCGTCGCCTTTGTGACCTGGCGGCGGAGCGGCTCGTCAGTGGCCACGGGGCTCCTCGAACTGCTCCGTATCGTGATTGCAGGCATGGTCGCCGTGCTGCTCAATCAGCCGGAGTGGGTCGAGGAATACCGCCCCGACGAGAAGCCGACCGTCGTCGTGCTCCACGATGCGTCGCGGAGCATGGACACGCAGGACGTGATCGTGACCGGTTCGGCCTCTGCGTCGGCCGCCGCTCGGACGAGGCGCGAGGCCATCGCACCGCTCGCCGAAAGCAGTTTCTGGAAACCGCTCGAGCAGCGATTCAAGGTGGTGATCGAGTCGGTGTCGCAGCCGCCTGCCGCGACCGGCACCGACCTCGCCGACCCGCTGCGAAAGTCACTCGAAGCGTTCGAGTCGCTGCGGGCGGTGGTGCTCGCCTCCGACGGCGACTGGAACAAGGGCCCGCCGCCGCTCGAGGCCGCGCAGTCGTTGCGACTCGCGCAGGTGCCGGTCTTCGCGCTGGCCGTCGGTAGTCCGACCAAACTCCCCGACCTCGACCTCGTGAGCCTCGACTGTCCCACGATGGGTGTGGCTGGAAAGCCGGTGCGCGTGCCCTTCACGATCGACTCGTCGCTGCCCACCGAACGCGTCGTGACGGCGACACTGGCAACCTCGAGTGGTGAGTCGCTCGTCAAGGAGGTTCGGATCCCCGCGATGGCGACCGTCTCCGACTGGATCTATTGGAC
>JBPCTA010000188.1:0-2865 GCA_051006595.1 Pirellulales bacterium | reverse complement strand
CTATTGGCTGATCCGCCAATACTCGAACGGTGATCGATGCTCCTGCGTACTAGCGAAAGAGCCGCATCCGTGTCTTGCGTCATCTCAGGGGCGACGGGATACTCCAAACTCGAGGGGATGCTTGGTCTGAAAACTGCCTCGGCATCGCGGCTTCGACGGACACGAGCGAGCGTGGACTTGAATCGCAGGCGCCACCATCGACACATCGGCCGCCGCACGCTGGCCATGGAGCGGCTGGAGTGCCGGCAGCCGCTCGCCGTCGATTCGATGCAGCTTGATGCCGTGCCGCTGCCCGTGCCCACGGCCGACGCTGCCCTGCCGGCCCGACAGGTCGAGTATCTCACCCGGGGCGTCAACGCCATCTCGATTGGGTCGTCGAAGGTCTATGTCAACTGGCGGATGCTGGGCACCGATTCGGCAGCCATCGCCTTCAACGTCTACCGTTCGACCGACGGCGCAGCGGCCGTGAAACGGAACTCGGTGCCGATCACGACGACCACCGACTTCACCGACACGAGCGTGACGACCACGAAGTCCAACACCTATTTCGTCAGGCCCGTCATCAACGGCGTGGAGGGTGAGGCCAGTGAGCCGTTCACGCTCCCCGCCAACTCGCCGGTGCAGCAGTACCGCTCCGTGCCCCTGCAGATACCGCCGGCCGGCGTCACACCCGCCGGCGAGGCCTACACCTACTCGGCCAACGATACGACCGCCGCCGATCTCGACGGCGATGGCGACTACGAGCTCGTGGTGAAATGGGATCCCTCCAACTCCAAGGACAACAGCCAGTCGGGCTACACGGGCAACGTCTACCTCGACGCCTACGAACTCGACGGCACGCGGCTGTGGCGGATCGACCTCGGCCGCAACATTCGCGCCGGCGCCCACTACACGCAGTTCATCGCCTACGACTTCGACGGCGACGGGCGGGCGGAGATGGGGGTGAAGACGGCGCCGGGCACGATCGACGGCATCGGCCAGCCGGTACTGCTCGATACGGCGAAAGTGACCGACGACTACCGGACTTCTGCGGGCTACGTGCTCTCCGGGCCCGAGTATCTGACCGTCTTCGACGGTCTCACCGGCCGCGCCCTGGCCACGGCCAACTACCAGGTGCCTCGGGGCACGGTGTCGGCGTGGGGCGATTCATACGGCAATCGCGTCGATCGCTTCCTGGCGGGTGTCGGATATTTCGATGGCCAGCGACCGAGCCTGTTGATGTGCCGCGGCTACTACACCCGCACCGTCCTGACGGCCTGGGATTTCCGCGACGGGAAGCTCACGCAACGATGGATCTTCGACACGGGCAACTCGACGACCGGCACGCTCGCCGGCTATCGGGGCCAGGGGGCCCACTCGCTCACCATCGGCGACGTCGATGCGGACGGCCGCGACGAGGTGACCTACGGGGCGATGGCAATCAACGACGACGGCTTACCGCTCTACACCACGGGCCTCGGCCACGGTGACGCGCTCCACCTGTCGGACATGATCCCGAGCCGACCGGGTCTTGAGGTCTATCAGGTGCACGAGACGCAGACCGCGCACCAAGGCAAGGGGGGTGATCTCCGGGACGCCGCCACAGGCGCCCTGATCGCCTTCGTGCCGGGCACAGGCGACGTGGGTCGGGGCTGTGCCTTCGACATCGATCCCCGCTATCCGGGCTTCGAGATGTGGAACAGCTCCGATGGCGGCATCTACGCTTCCGACGGCACGCGGATCCAGGACAAGCCGAGCAACATGCCGCAGAACTTCGGCATCTGGTGGGACGGCGATCCGCTCCGCGAACTCCTCGACGGCACGACGATCGGCGACTGGCGGATCGACCTCCCGACCAACACGGGCTTTCGCTCAAACTACGTATTCGCACCGGCCGGCCTGACCGGCAACAACGGCACCAAGAACACGCCCTGCCTGACGGCCGACCTCTACGGCGACTGGAGGGAGGAGGTCGTGTGGCGAACGAGCGACAACACCGCCCTGCAGATCTGGTCGACCACGATCGCGGCCCAGCTCCGCCTGCCGACGTTGATGCACGATATCCAGTACCGTGAGGCGGTGGCCTGGCAGAACGTCGGCTACAACCAGCCGCCGCACACGAGCTACTTCATCGGCCAGGGCATGACGACGCCCGCCCAGCCCAACGTGTATGCCGTCAAGATGGCTGTTCCGCCCACGGTCACCCGGGCAGCGTCGGCGCCGGCGGTGACCAGCCGGGCCGCTGCCGCTCTCTCCGTCTTGGGGGGCGACGATGCCGGCGAGAGCACTCTCCGCTACGCCTGGACTGCAACCGGCGGCCCAGCCAGCGTGACGTTCGACGCCAACAACACAAACGCAGCGAAGTCCACCGTGGCCCGTTTCGCGAGTCCGGGAAGCTACACGCTCCGCGTGACGATTACCGATGCCGTTGGCCTGACGGCCACCAGCAACGTGACGGTGGCCTATGCGGTCGCGGGCGATACGAACCTCGACTGGAGGGTCGATGTGCTCGACGCGGCCAACTTCGTCGCTGCCCGCAAGTTCAACACCGGCCTGCCGGCGGAGTGGATCGACGGAGACTTCAACCACGACGGCATGGTGGACGTCCTCGACGCGGCCAGTTTCCTGGCTTCAGGACGGTTCAACGCCGGACCGTTCGCGTGATGGCCTCCAGTCGCCGGCGGCTGGCCACGAACGCCGGTTCCGCGGTTGTCTGGGCCGCGCGGAGGCTTGGAAAGCTGCGTTAACGTACGTCTTGCTCTGCATGCCTTTCGAATTCGTAATGACGGCCGCGGATCGCATCCGACTGGCGGATCGGCCAGTTGCACCGCGTCGATATATTCGCGAAAACAATTTCGGGGGGCACGTGCACACGAAGCGCATCGT
>JBPCTA010000187.1:0-4675 GCA_051006595.1 Pirellulales bacterium | reverse complement strand
GCCTGACGGCGCGAGCCCATGTGGAATCGGCACGGATCGCCGTCGAGGAGGCACGACTGAATCTCGGCTACTGCCGGATGAAGGCCCCGATCGACGGACGAATCAGTCGTGTGAACTTCGACATCGGCAATCTCGTCGGCGACGGGCAGGCGTCGGTGCTCGCCACGATCGTGAAGACCACGCCGATCTACGCCTATGCGACCCTGAGCGAGACCGACGCCCTCCGGCTGCCATCGCTGAGGCATCTCGGCGCCACAGGAGAAGCGGGCCTCAGCATCCCGGTGCAACTTGGGTCTGCCAGTCAGAACGACTACCCCTGCACCGGTGTCATCGACTACGTCGATCCGGGATTCGATGCCAGCACCGGCACGATCCGGGTCCGCGGGGTCTTCGCCAACGAGGATCACCAACTCCTCCCCGGCATGTTCGTGCGGATGCGGATTCCTGTCGCCGAAATGCCCGCTGCGCTGCTCGTGCCGGAGCGGGCACTCGGCATCGATCAGTCAGGACATTACCTGCTCGCGGTCGACGCTCATGGCACCGTGAGCTCCAGGCCCGTCCGCGTCGGCATGGCGATGGGCGACCTGCGGGTGGTGAGCGGAGAAATCGCGGCCGGCGACTCGATCATCGTCGAGGGTTTGCTACGGGCCCGACCGGGGGCTCGTGTGGTTGTCACGCCTGCCGCGGCTCGCGTGACGACGGCCGACGGCAGCTCGCCGGCCGGCGACTGAGCGAGGAGTGCTGCCGTGTTCTCGACGTTCTTCATCGAGCGGCCGATCTTCGCCAATGTGATCGCCATCGTGACCGTTCTGGTCGGCGCGGTCGCACTCCAGACGCTGCCGGTGGAACAGTATCCCGAGATCACGCCACCGACGGTGCAGGTGGCGGCGGTCTACCCGGGCGCGAATGCCGAGGTGCTGTCGGATACCGTTGCCGGCCCGATCGAGCAGGAAATCAACGGCGTCGAAGACATGATCTCCATGGCCTCGACCTGCTCCAGCGACGGCTCGTACACGATGACGGTGACGTTCGAGGTGGGCACCGACCTCGACGAGGCGCAGGTGTTGGTGCAGAACCGTGTCGCCGTCGCCATGCCCAGGCTGCCGCAGGAAGTGCAACGGCAAGGGGTGACCACGAAGAAGCAGTCCACGAACATCACGCTCGTTGTCTCGCTCCTCGCACCCGATGGCCGCTACGACGACCTCTACCTGAGCAACTTCGCCTCCCTGCGGGTCAAAGACGCTCTGGCCCGCGTGCCGGGCGTGGGCGACGTGCAGGTGATCGGCGGCGGCACCTATGGCATGCGGATCTGGGTCGATCCCGACGCGCTCAAGGCCCGCAATCTCACGATGGAGGACGTGCTGGCGGCGATCCGTGAGCAAAATGTGCAGGTCGCCGCAGGACGCATTGGTCAGGCACCCGCCCCGCCTGACCAGGGATTCCAGTTCAACGTTTCGGTGCGCGGCCGACTCACCGATCCGACGGAGTTCGGCGACATCATCATCAAGACCGTTGACGACGAGCGTTCAGGCATGCGAGTGACGCGGGTTCGCGACGTCGCCCGCGTCGAACTTGGCGCCCAGACCTACGACCAGTGGTGCGAGATCGGCGGGCTGCCCGCCGCCAGCCTGCTCGTCTACCAGCTTCCGGGAGCCAATGCCCTCCAGGTCGCCGACCGCGTGAAGCACATGGTGCACGGTCTGGAAAACGACTTTCCCGAGGGCATCGAGGCGCGGATTCCCTTCGACACCACCCTCTTCGTCGAGGAATCGATCCATGAGGTCTACAAAACACTCTTCGAAGCGGGCGTGCTCGTGCTCGTGGTCATTCTCGTCTTCCTGCAGGACTGGCGGGCCACGCTGATTCCCGCCACCACCGTGCCGGTGACGCTGATTGGAGCCTTTGCCGCGATGGCAGCGCTCGGATTCTCCATCAACATGCTGACCCTGTTCGGGCTCGTGCTGGCAATCGGCATCGTGGTGGACGACGCGATCGTGATCGTCGAAAATGCGGTGCATCACATCGACCGTGGCGGGCTCGACCCCAAGACGGCCACGATCAAGGCGATGGGCGAAGTGATCGGGCCGGTCATCGGAATCACGCTCGTGCTTCTGGCCGTGTTCCTGCCGACCGCCTTCCTCGGCGGCATTACCGGCCAGCTCTACCGGCAGTTCGCCCTCACGATTGCGGCGACGGCCCTCATCAGCGCCGTCAACGCCGTCACGCTCAAGCCCGCTCAATGCGCCGTCTGGCTTCGGCCGACGCCCCAGCGGAAAAACCTCTTCTACCGTGGCTTCAATCGTGTCTACGACTGGTTCGAGGCCGGGTATACGACCGTTGTCCGCGTCGCCGTTCGGCAGACGGCTGTGGTCATGCTGCTGTTCCTCGGCCTCGTCGCGTTCACCGGCTGGTGGTTTCTGCGGCTGCCCACGGGCTTCGTGCCGACGGAGGACCAGGGCTACGCCATCGTCGTCGTTCAGCTGCCCGACGCGGCATCCCAGGAACGCACCCGCAACGTCACCCGGCAGATCAACGCCATCCTGCAAGACACGCCGGGCGTCGAGTCGTGGTTTCTCTTGGGGGGCATGTCGCTGCTCGACTCCGCCGTCGCATCGAACGCGGCCACGATGTTTCTCACCTTCGAGCCGTTCGCGGAGCGGGCGACCGATCCCGCTCGTAGCCAAGGAGCGATCCTCGGCGGACTGATGGGGCGGTTTCAGTCGATCCACGAGGCGGTCGTGTTCGCGTTTCCACCGCCGGGCATCCGTGGGCTCGGAGTGGCCGGAGGCTTCGAAATGAAGGTCCAGGACCGCATCGGCGTGGGCCTCCCCGAGCTCCAGAACGTGGTGGGCGACATGGTGGCTGCCGCCCGCGGCCAGACGAGCCTGGCTGGCGTGCAGTCAACGTTTCGGGCAGGCGTGCCGCAGATCTTCGTCGATGTCGACCGCGTGAAGGCCAAGAGCCTCGGCGTGCCGCTCGACACTATTTTCAACACGATGCAAGCCTCTCTCGGCTCGGCCTACGTCAACGATTTCAACAAGTTCGGCAAGACCTACCAGGTGCGGGTGCAGGCCGATCAACGGTTTCGCCTGCGGCCGGAAGACATCGGGCGGCTGGAGGTCCGCAATCGTGACGGCGGAATGATCCCGCTCGGCACGCTGGCCACGGTCCACCAGACGCTCGGGCCCCAGATCGTGCCCCGATACAACCTCTCTCCCGCGGCGACGATCACCGGCGCCGCCGCCCCCGGAGTCAGCTCCGGAGAGGCGATCGCGCTCATGGAGCAGCTCGCCGCCAGCCAGTTGCCGCCGTCGATGGGCTTCGAGTGGACCGGCATGGCCTTCCAGGAGAAGCGGGTCGGCTCCCAGGCGGCCTACGTCTTCGCGCTGGCCGTGCTGATGGTCTATCTCGTGCTCGCCGCTCAATACGAGAGCTGGCTCATGCCGGCGGCGGTGATCATGGTGGTGCCACTGGCCCTGCTCGGCACCGTCGCAGCGGTCGCGGCTCGGGGCATGGACAACAACATCTACACCCAGATCGGGATCGTGCTCATCATCGCACTGGCGAGCAAGAACGCGATCCTGATCGTCGAGTTTGCGCGGGAACTGCGGGGCCAGGGCCGGTCGATCACCGAGGCGGCAATCGAGGCCTCACGACTGCGGTTCAGGCCGATCCTGATGACCTCGTTCGCATTCATCCTCGGCATCGTGCCGCTCTTGAACGCGACCGGGGCAGGGGCTGCCAGCCGCCGGGCGCTGGGCACGGCCGTGTTCGGCGGCATGGTCGCCGCGACGGTGCTGGCGGTCTTCTTCGTGCCGGTGTTCTACGTGCTCATGCAACGGCTGGCGGAATGGCGATCATCAATGCTTCCGAGAAGCTGAATCCCAAGCCTCTGCTGGGCAGCGACTCTGTCGCGGCCTCCATTCTGGAGATGATTCCACGCCCCCCAGACTCGCCCGACCGCGTGCCCAAGTGGGCAAAGATGCTCAAGGGCTGCAAGATCTCCATCGATGCAACGCCCTGCCCGATATGGTTTCTGCGAACACTCGGCGGCCTGCGGCACCGACCGATGCTGAAAGCCTCGTCAGGGAGGTAGAATGTTTGGGATGTTCGAGCACCGAACCGATCCACTTTTGCCGGGACACCGCTTCTTCTGGAGAGTCGTTGGATTTCTCCTGTTGTCGGCCATGGCCATAGCGGTTGCCCTGGGGATCGGCGTCGTGGGCTACCACTACTTCGGTGGCTTGCCGTGGATCGACGCTCTTGTAAACGCGTCGATGATCCTGGGCGGCATGGGGCCGGTCGATCCGATCACGACGCACGCCGGCAAGCTGTTTGCATCCGCGTACGCGCTGTTTTCGGGTCTGCTCTTCATCGGGGCGGCTTCGCTGGTGCTAGCGCCGTTCGTCCATCGCGTCATGCACACGATTCATCTGGAGACAGACTGAAGGGCCGGCGCTCACGACGCGATTGCCGGCCGAGGTGAAAGGAGTTGCAATGGGCAAAAAACCGTCCAAGGTCGTGCTGCTGTCAGGCGGCAATCCCCAGATCGCGAAGGCGGACGGCCCGGCACCAGTGAAGGCCTACATCGCCGCAATGCCGGGCTGGAAGCATGAGGTCGGGCGGCGTCTCGACCGGCTCATCGTCCGAACCGTTCCCGGCGTCTGCAAAGCCG
>JBPCTA010000186.1:0-6235 GCA_051006595.1 Pirellulales bacterium | reverse complement strand
GCCTGTTCCCCGGCCAAAATGCCTTCTTCACGTTCTATGGCTATTTCGACGGGCAGACCGGTGGCACGCTCAATGGAAACATCCGTTGCTACGTCTACAGGTATGAGACGCAGTGATCCGTGGACTGCGACGGCGGGAAATGCCGGTCGGCGTGTGACAGCAGGTGTCGCAAGTTTCAAGACGGGCTTTCGCCGACGAGAAAAACCCGGCCTGGAGCGTGGACAGGAAGGTCCGCGGAACCTCCACGATCATGCCGCATCCAGCCCGATCGGCCCCGGCTGTTGCTCCTCGTGTTCCGCCCCGCTCGGCCGTCGCTTACCGAAGTGACATTGGCCGACCTATCCGTAAGGGATAACTCCGGCTCGTGCACAACTGCGAATAGCAGCGGCCGGACTTGAACAGGCGAAACCCGGCTTATGAAGCCGGTGCTCTAACCAACTGAGCTACGCTGCCCTGAGAAGAGAAATATACCCCGTCCGCCGTGCGCCGTCAGGGGGCTGCAGAAAGACCCCGGCGGAGGACTGTCGTCGGGCCGAAGGTGGCGGCCCAAGAGCAGCGTCATCCCTGTCGGGACCTGCCCGCCTTCCGGCAACGCTCTGAACAATACTTCACCTCGCTCCAGACACGTTCCCACTTCTTCCGCCACGCGAAAGGCTTCCCGCATGACCTGCAGACCTTCGTGGGCAGTTGCTGCTTTTTGTGCAAGGCAGGATACCTGCGGTGGGAGGCCTTTTGATACGGCCTTCACTTGTTCCTCGCGGCCGACGGCGTTGGGCTGGAACAGACGGACGCGCGACGCTCGAGGGGAAGCGGTGTTACACGGTCCGCGTGGACGAGAGCAAGATCGCCGCCCGCTTGCCGTCGGTGTAATACGGATCGCCTGTGAGATTTCGCCGCGGGTCCTCGCGAGGGCATGGCCCCACGCCCCCGACATAGCCGGCGGCCGTCACCCAGCCGGCCACGAGCAGATCCTCGAGCACGTAGTCACGCGCTTCGTCCACATCGGGATCGATGCGGTGCGTGGTCAGATTCCAGGCCTGTGTCGTGAACCGCACACCGATGTCGCGGCTCACCTGGCCCACCCAGACGGGCTTCTGCTCGAACGACAGCGGCGTGAGCCAGAGCCGCAGGTGCAGACGCTCGTTGATCGAATGCCGCGTCCGCTGCAGGGCGATGTCTTGAGCGCGGCCGAAGAGATGGAGCGAACTCACCGGGGAATAACGGTAGTTGGCCCCGAGGAGGAAAGCCCGCACCGTCTTCCAGCAGGTGGTCAGCGAAATCGTCTCGCTCTCGTCCCAGCGGGCCGCGAACGCGCTCAGGAGGGTCTCGAAGTCGCCGATCACCACGAGGTTGGCCGGGTCGCCGGCGCGGGTGCCATGGGCGTTGGTCGTGGCGGCAGGCATGGCCTCCAGTTTGGCCACGAGCTCATCCACCGTGCAGGGTTCGACGGAAGCGGCCGGTCGAATCACGGCGAAGTCGCGATCGAGGTAGTCCGCCGCGATCCCCGGCACCGGCACGGTAAACGTGAGATCGACGGGTGCTTCGGCAGTTTCACCCGGGGTTGTCGGATGGGCGAGGCGGCCGATGCTCTGCCGCAGGGGAATCAGCGGCGTGAGCCGCACGTGGACGATCTTCGTGCCGAGATCGATCGTCGTAAACACGAAGCCCTCGACCGTCTCCCCGGCATGAATCGGCGCGAGGCGGAAGCCGCTGCGGCGAAAGACCGTGTCCATCCGGCCATTCGCCAGCCAGGCCGTGATCAGTTTCAGCGGCACCAGCGCGAGCAGCGGATAGAAGACCCAACTCATCGCACCGAAGGCCGAGAGTCGCTTGCCGATCGAGAAGTGGTTGACGCCCGCGGCCTCCAGCGGAGTGAAGTAGCGGGGATCGATATTGACCATCTGCAGCCGGAGGCTACCGGGTGATCGGTTCTCGACGCGGAGCCAGACCGGCTGAATGCCCCGCTTCGCCACGTCGATGCCGAACAGTCTGCGGCTCTCGGCCGCAGACGGCACGGCGACGGTGACCTTCGCCCGCGGTTCCTCCTGTATGATCTGGCGATCGCGGTATCCCACGAAGGCGCCGTCGGGCGCGTAGGGAGTGATCACCAGCCGCCAGAGGCGGCCGCCGAGATCGGTGATCATCGATGACAGCTGCATGCGAGTGTGGCTCAAAGACAGCGGCCCGAGGATCGCTCCCCGGGCCGCCGCATCATCTTTGGATCGAGATCGAATCGATGGCCGGAAGACCGGTCACTCGGCCATCTCGCAGGAGGCGTGGACGATGGCCTCGATCTTCTCATCGGAGAGGCCGCCGGCCGCGAACGCATGGTTCGCCTTGACCTCGCCCTCCTTGTAGCAGACCACCGTGACGTCGGCGTCGGGGGCGATCTTGAAGTCTTCGGGGCCGTTCTTCGCATCCTCGGGGATCACGAAGGCCACCCGCTTGATGTCGTGCTTGGCGTCGAAGTCGGCCGCGGCCTGCTTCATGCTCGCCTCGTCGGTGCCGATCATGTTGACGAAGGCCGAGAGCTTGGTGTCGGCATGCTCCGCGATCTCCTCCTCGAGCTTCTTGAGAAACTTCGCGAGCTTCTCGTCGGCCGACCGGGCAAACACCATCACCACCGGCCGCTGGCCCATCTTGCAACGGTAGCAGAGTTTCTTGCCGTCATCGACACCGTCCTCGGGGTTGCCAGTCACCTTCGTGACCGTGAAGGCGCCCACCCGCTCGCCCACCTGCGGGCCGCTCGTGACCTCGGCAGAGGCCACCGCAGCCGTCAGCACCACCATCGCCATCGCTGCCACGCATGCACGCATTGCTGGGAACTCCTGAGGAAGGAAGCCGTGAGACAAAAACCGTGAGCCGGAAACCGCCGCCTGGGAATCACGGCAGCCCGGCCGCAGTCTTCTTATTGCACCGTGGATGCTACCGCAGATACCATGCCGAAGGCAATTTATGTAGGGCGATCCGCCTTTTTGCCGGCACCACTTCTCTTCGAGAGGATTCCCCCATGGCCACCGTCACCGCCCCCCGCCGTGCGACCCAGCCGCAGATCCGGCAGACGCAGCTCTTCATCGATGGCCAATGGGTGCCGGCGAAGAGCGGCAAGACCTTCGAGACGCTCAACCCGGCGACCGAAGACGTGATCGCCCAGGTGGCCGAGGGCGATGCCGCCGATGTCGAACTCGCCGTGCGGGCCGCCCGCAAGGCCTTCGACGAGGGCCCTTGGCCGCGGATGAACGCCCGCGAGCGGGGCCGGATCATGCTTCGCCTCTGCGAGCTGATCGAGGCCGAGATCGACGAACTCGCGGCGCTCGAATCGCTCGACAACGGCAAGCCGGTGAGCGATGCGCGAACAGGCGACATTCCCTTGGCGCTCGACGCGCTGCGGTATTACGCCGGCTGGGCCGACAAGATCCATGGCCAGACGATCCCGGTGAACGGCAACTATTTCTGCTACACGCGGCGGGAGCCGGTGGGCGTGGCCGGGCAGATCATTCCCTGGAACTTTCCGATCCTGATGACGGCCTGGAAGTGGGGCCCGGCGCTGGCGACCGGCTGCACGGTGGTGATGAAGCCCGCCGAGCAGACGCCGCTCACCTGCCTGCGGCTCGCGCGACTCGCCCAGAAGGCCGGCGTGCCCGACGGCGTGATCAACGTGGTGCCGGGCTTCGGCCCCACCGCGGGAGCGGCGATCGTGAAGCATCCGGGCATCGACAAGGTGGCCTTCACCGGCTCGGGCGAGACGGCGCAGATCATCATGCGGCAGGCTGCCGATCAGCTGAAGCGGCTGACATTCGAACTCGGCGGCAAGAGCCCCAACATCGTGTTTGCCGATGCGAATCTTGATGCCGCCGCAGCCGGGGCCCACGTGGGCATCTTTCTCAATCAAGGGCAGTGCTGCTGTGCCGGGTCGCGGCTCTTCGTCGAGGACAAGATCCACGGCGAGTTCGTCGAGCGGGTGGTCGCGGAGAGCAAGCGGCGGCGCGTGGGCGATCCCTTCGATGCGGCGACGCAGCAGGGGCCGCAGGTGGACAAGGCCCAGTTTGACAAGATCATGGGCTACATCGAGGCGGGCAAGTCGGAAGGGGCCACGTGCGCCACCGGCGGGAAGCGGGTGGGCGATCGCGGCTTCTTCATCGAACCGACGGTGTTTACGAACGTGAAGGACGAGATGAAGATCGCCCGCGAGGAGATCTTCGGGCCGGTTCTCTCGGTGCTCACGTTCTCCGACATCGACGAACTCGTTCGCCGGGCCAACGCCACGAACTTCGGCCTTGCTGCGGCGGTCTGGACGCGGGACATCGCCCGGGCGCACGACGTGGCTCGTCGCCTGCGGGCCGGCACGGTGTGGGTCAACTGCTACGACGTGTTCGATGCCGCCGCCCCCTTCGGTGGCTTCAAGCAGTCGGGCTTCGGCCGCGAGTTGGGCGAGCGCGGGCTCGACCCCTATCTCGAGACGAAGACCGTGACCGTGAGCCTCGACTGACCCGATCCGGATTGACTCCCTCTGGACGGAATCCATGCGACGCGTGACTTCGGGCGGCGGCTGGCGGGCGGTGCTCTACACGTTCAAGAAGGCCCGCGAGGCCGGCGGCCTGTGGCCGCTGTGGAAGGCCATGCGGTCGAAGAACGCCTGCAAGACCTGTGCGGTCGGCATGGGCGGTCAGTCGGGGGGCATGGTCAATGAGGCCGGCCACTTTCCCGAAGTCTGCAAGAAGTCGTTTCAGGCGATGGTCGCCGACATGCAGGGGGGCGTGAAGCCCTCCTTTTTCGAGACGTATTCGATCCCGCAACTGCGGGCCTTCTCGCCCCATCAGATGGAGCATGCCGGCCGGCTCGTGCAGCCGGTGATCCTCGAGAGGGGATCGCAGCATTACCGGCCGATCGAATGGGCCGACGCGATGGAGCGGATCGCCGCGAAGCTGAAGCGGACCGTGCCGGAGGAGTCGTTTTTCTACGTCAGCGGTCGTTCGAGCAACGAGGCGGGCTTTCTGCTGCAGCTCTTCGCCCGGCTCTCCGGCACCAATCACGTCAACAACTGCAGCTTCTACTGCCATCAGGCCAGCGGGGTGGGGCTCGCGAGCGTGATCGGCACCGGCGCGGGCACCGTCATGCTCGACGACATGGAGCACGCCGACTGCGTGTTTCTGATCGGCGGCAACCCCGCGAGCAACCATCCCCGGATGATGCGGACCTTCATGATGGTCCGCCGCCGGGGCGGCAAGGTGATCGTGGTCAATCCGATCGTGGAGACGGGGCTCGTCAACTTCTCGGTGCCCAGCGACCCCTGGGCGCTGTTTTTCGGCGCCGAAATCGCGAGCACCTACGTGCAGCCACACGTCGGGGGCGATCTCGCGGTCGTCTACGGACTGATGAAGCGGCTGCGGGAACTCCATGCGGCCGAGCCGCGGGCGGTCGATCCGATCGTGGATGAGGACTTCCTCCGCGAGCAATGCCATGGCTGGCCGGCGCTCGCCGCGCATCTCGATGGGCTCTCCTGGGATGACATCGTCGCGAGATCGGGCGTGTCGAAGCCTCAGATCGACGACATGGCAACGCAGTATGCCGCCAGCAAGCGGGCCGTGTTTGCCTGGACGATGGGGGTGACACACCATCTCCACGGGGCGGCGACGGTGCAGGCGATCGCGCAGCTCGCACTGATGCGGCGGATGGTGGGCCGGCCCGGCGCCGGGCTGCAGCCGATCCGCGGCCATTCCAACATTCAGGGAATGGGCACGGTCGGCGTCACGCCGACGCTCAAGAAAGCGATCTTCGACCGACTGGAGAGCCACTACGGCGTCTCGCTGCCGACCACCAAGGGCTACGACACGCTCGAATGCCTCGACGCGGCGGAGCAGGGGAAGATGCGATTCGCCTTTTGTCTCGGCGGCAACCTCTACGGCGCGAGCCCCGACGCGTCATACGCCCGCCGGGCCATGGGAAAGATCGACACCATCGTCCACATGAACACGTCGCTCAACACTGGCCATGCCTGGGGCACCGGCGCCGAGGAGACGATCATCCTGCCGGTGCTCGCGCGGGACGAGGAGCCGGAGCCCTCGACGCAGGAGAGCATGTTCAGCTACGTCCGCCTTTCCGACGGCGGCAGGCCGCGGCACGCCGTCACGGAGACGAGCGGCCCCCGGGCCGAGGTGGCGATCATCGCCGACCTGGCCCTGCGGGTGCTCGGGGAGGGCGGGGCGGTGAACTGGCGGGACATGGCCCACACGAC
>JBPCTA010000185.1:0-6063 GCA_051006595.1 Pirellulales bacterium | reverse complement strand
CAGAACCTCGGCGTGGAGAATCTGCTCAGCCGGCGTCGTCGGCTGGAAGTCGAGGAGCTTGTCGTAGAACGCCGCGGCGCGGATCGCACCCTCCTCAGGAATGATGCCCCGCTGCTGGAGCGGCCAGGCATATTTGATGACGTATCGCGTGTAGTCGCGGAGGAGCCAGCGGAGGTTCTGCCGGTGGGGCTCCGGATAGCGGGAGACGTCTTCATAGAGGGCCGAGAGCGATGATGCCTCGTGGGTCACGTTGGCGCCCGCCTCGGCGACGTTTTGGTAGGCGGTGACCGCGATCAGGCCGAGGAGCAGGCCATAGAACACGCAGAAGCAGGAAAGCACGTAGCCGACGATGTCATTGGAGCCGGCGGTGTATTTCACGAACTGCCGCAGGATCGGCCGCAGCAGGATCGAGCCGGCCCAGTAGAAGCCGACGAAACTGCCGATGAACAGCAGCGCCAGACGGAAGTGGGGAATGTCGTAGAGCCAGTACCACGACTCGGGCGAGAACAGCTGCATGCTCGATCACCGCTGGGCGGTACGCTCCACCAGAATTTCCACGAGATCTCAGCGACGCTGCCGAGAGCGCCGAAGGCGGTCGCGATCGTAGCAGCCCCGGCACCTTCCAGGCCAGTCGCCGGATCGTGAGCGCGGCAAACCGCTCTGCATCGGGGCTCATCCCCGAGTTCACCCCACGCCTTACGGCGTTGGGCTTTGACAGTTCACCCCACGCCTTACGGCGTTGGGCTTGTACGGACGGACGCGCGGCTGAAAGTGAAGACGTACGAGTTACTGCACACTCTCGCCGTCGAGCGCGTAGATCGCCAGATGTTTTCCATCGGGGCCGCGAAGCTCCTCGACTTTGAAAGTGCCTGCCACGGCGACGGGCCGGATCGAGAAATCAGCCGTTCGCCCAGGCTGCATGCGGACGACGACGCAGTCGTGCAGGGCGGCGCCGGGGCCGAAGCAGCACTCCTGATTGTCGCGAACGAGCACGAACTGGGTGAGGCCGCTCTGCTGAAAACTGGGAAGGATGTAGCCGCGGATGCGAATGCGGCGCTTCTCGAGCGCCGTCACGTGCTCGGGGAGCAGCTCGCGAGCGAAGGGATCCCCCTTCTGCATCTCGAGCTTGATGTCGTCGAAGGTGATCTCCCGCGGCGGCCGTGACTCGAGGGCGGGCTCCGGGTGCGTTGCAGGCCCGGTCGGGAGCGGGCGGCTGGCGTGGGTCCGGTCGGGCGGCGGGCCCCCGCCGCAGCCCGCGAGCAGGGGCAGCAGCAGCACGGCTGCGCGGCGACGGCGGAGAAGCTGGGAACTGCGTTTGACGTCCATGTCACCGCACGAAGGCGTCGTCGAGGTGGTAGAGCACGCCGCCGGCCAGTTCAGCCGAGCCCATGGGCTGCACGCGAAACCGTCCGGCGACCTTGGTCAGGCGCGGGGAGAAGTCGATGCCTCCGGTGTCGGCGAGCTGCACGAGCACGCGATCGGTGATCTTCGGGTTGCCGCCGAAGCAGCAGTCGCCCTGATCTCGGACGAGCAGAAACTGCACGAGCCCCTGCTGCTGCTTGCCAGGATAGATGTAGCCCTTGAGCAGGACGTTCTTCCCGTTCAGGGCCCGTGCCGCATCAGGCACGCTCGCCGCCGGCGCTCCTTCCGCCGGCTGCAACACGTCATACCCCATCCGCTCGAAGCCCTCGGGAAGCTCGGCGGCATAGTCGCGGGCCAGCGACGTCAGGCCTGTGGCGAGGGTCAGGCCCGAAATGACAAGGGCCGCGATCGCCAGCGGTTGGCCGGTGAGTTGCGCGGGTCGGGCGGCGATGTCTCGCAGGGCCACCACCGCCAGCACGAGGCCGATGACCGGCACCGCCACGAACCACCAGCCGGCGAAGACGAGCGGCGACACCGCGGCGACGGCGGCAGAGGCGATCGCCGCACCGGAGAGGGCGCGGTAGGCATCCCCTACCTCGCGATCGATGGGGGAGCCGTGGCCGCGCTGCGACGGGGCATCGAAAAGCCCGCCGCCGGCGTTCTTTCCAAGACCTTTCGCGGCGGTGCGATCCGTACCCATGGCCATCGCCTAGCGATCCCTGGCCGGGGACGGCCGCATGGCGGCACGGGAGACGAGGGCGATGGCAAGGACCACCGCTCCCCACACGAGCCACTTCCAGGTTCGGGACGGCTCGACGAAGGGCTCGGGTTTCGAGACATCGCGACCGGGGATGTTGTCGGTCGCATCGTCATCCGCCAGCACGGGGGCGATCGTGAGCGAGCCGGTGGACTCCGCGGCCAGGCTCTCCGCTGTGTCCCTCAGGTCGGCCGTAGCGGGCGGCCCGGCATTGTCGTCGTCATCGGCGGACGGAGCGGCCGAGGCAACGAGGCCGGCCACGCCCGCGAGTGTTGCGGCCCGGCGGACGGCTTCGGGGTCGATCTTCTCGAGTTCCACGACGGCCGCCGCCGCCTCGGGCAGCGGGCAGGTGCGGAGGTAGTTCACGATCGGCTCTCGGACGAAGATATTATCGGCCTGCGCCTCCTTGAAGAGCGTGACGAGCGTGTCGATGACCGACCAGTCCTGCCATCGTGCCAGGTCGGCGATCACAAGGTCGGCGAGCTTCGGCTCCTTGAGCAACAGCCGGAGCGAGGCGAGCACCCGTTCGCGGGGCACGAGATCGGATTCCTCCCCGAGAAACCGGAGCGCCATGACCGCCGCATACGTTTCAGTGAACGGCACATCGCGAGGCTTCCCCTCGGCCGTCGAGCGGTCGAGAAACAAGCGATCGACGAGGTCGAGCGCCTGCGGGCCCTCGAGCGCCACGTAGCAGGCGATCAAGGCGTCGAGTCCGCTGCGGGCCTCCATCTGTTCGGGCGAGAGGCCCTCACCGGAAAGGATCCGACCGATCCGCGCGGCGTCGTCCTTCGATCCGCAGACACCGAGCATGGTCGCGTAGAGCCGGCGGCGGTTGGCCTGGACCTTCGGGCTCTCGATCCAGGCCAGCAGTTTGGCCGGATCCATGGTGTCGCCCAGCCCGCGGACGTCCGCGTAGGGGGCGACGGCGAACTCGTCGTATGCATCGCGGGCGAGCGTCTCGTCTTCGTCCTCGAGATGCTCCTGGAAGAAGGCCAGCCGCTCCGGACCCTTCTCCGGCAGCGGACCGAGTGCGCGGAGATAGTCCACCGCCCGTTCACTGACGCGAACGGGGCTCGACCAGATCAGGTTGGGCGGTTCGACGCCCATCAGCAGGAAGAGCGTGCCCGTTGGCGTCTCCTCGAGCATGATCGTCTCGATGAGCTTGCCGTCGGCTGCCGAGAGCCCAGCGGCGTCGACCAGATCGCCCCCCTTGAGCACCTCGACCACAGCGAACTTGCCCTTGGGCAGCGGCCCCTCGGCCCGCGGTGAGAGCGATCCCGCCGGCGGCGGCTCGACCAGCCGGGCGATCACGGCCGCGTCGCTCTGGGCGATCTCCTGCGCAAAGGTGAGCGAGACCGCGGAACAAAAAGGGCAGGCCAGTGCTGCGGCCGGCGCCAGGAAGGCCATGACAACAGCGACGATAAGGACGGCCGCCGACCAACGCATCAGGGTGCTCATGCGGCCATTGTAGCCGTCACGCCAGCCACTTCGCGACGTCGGTTCGGTAGGCGGCCAGGGCGGGGAGGAGTGCGGCGAGGATGGCCAGCACGATCAGCAAGGGCACGAGCAGGAGTTCCGCCGCCGGGGATGCCGACAGCAGACTGGCCGAAACCCCTGCGTTGGTCGTGATCATCGGGCCGATCGCGGCCACGAGCACGTGACCGAGGAGCCAGCCGGCCACGCCGCCACCGACGGCCAGCAGCACGGCCTCGATCAGCACCGTAGCCAGCACGTGGCTGCGGCGGGCGCCCAGGGCCCGCATCACGGCCACATCGCGGCTCCGCTCCAGCGACGATCCGACCATGCTCACGAGAATGCCGATCGCCGACACGATCACGACGAGCGTGGTCACCAGCAGCAGCAGCAGTTCGAGCGGTCGCACGAAGAGGTCGAGCAGCACGCTGATCTCGCGGATGGGCTCCGCGGCCTGGCCGTCTCGGCCTTCGTTCACCGTGGTCCTCAGGCCCATCGCCGTGAGCTCGGCGGGCAGGCCGGGGAACGATGCCGTCTCGACCAGGATCGCGGTCACCTCCCGCTGGCTGATCGGCAGCGGCGCGAGGGCTGACGAGGGGGCGGCGCCGGCCGCGGGATTTCCTGCCGGTCCATCGACCGGTTTTGCATGCCCCTCCTGCAGATAAAAACCCTCCATGTTCACATACACGCCGCGATCCACCGGTGTGTCGGTTCGTGCCAGGATACCGGTCACGGTGAAGGGGTCGTGCACGAGGCCGTCGTCGGCACCGTGCGTGGGGGCGAACGGATCGCCGGCCTTCAAGCCGAGCCGAGCGGCGACGTCGGCCCCGAGCACCCCGCCAAAGAACTCCTCGTCGCGGAAGTTGCGTCCGGAGGCGAAGGCGAACTCGCGGACCGCGGCGGCCGTCGCCGGCCGTCCGAGCAGCCGCGCGAGCCAACGCGGGAGCCCCGGCGCGTTGCCGCCATAGGTGAGCCGGTCGAAGTAGGCGGCATTGGTGCCCACCACCCGGTAGCCGCGGTAGTAGTCGCCCATGCAGATCGGCACCGCCGTCTTCACGCTGCCGGCGTATCGTCCGTCGGCACCGTCGGCCCGAGCGGCAGACGGCAGGAACTCCTCGTAGAAGCTCCAGGAAATGTTCTCGATCGGCTTGCTGATCAGATAGACGCTGTTGAGCACCAGCTGCAACGGGCTCCCCTTCGCTCCCACGATCATGTTGTAGCCGAGCCCCGAGCCCGAGTTGAACGCCTGCTTCACGACGTCGCCGATCACGAGCGTGGCGACGACGAGCGCCACGCCGAGCGCGAGCGACAAGGCCGTGAGGCCGCTCGTGAGGAGCCGGGATCGGATGTTGCGCCAGGCGATGCCGAAGAGGGACATGCGAAAACCGTCGGGGTGGGCGTCAGCTGTGATGGACCGCGGCGCGATTGAAATCTTCGAGCCTGAGCCGCGAGGAAAACCGCGCAGCCACCTCGGGGGCATGGGTCACGACCACGAGCGCCACATCCTGCTCGCTGCAGGTCGTCCGCAAGAGATCGATCACCTGATCCTGATGGGCGGTGTCGATGCTCGCCGTCGGTTCGTCGGCGAGAATCACCCGCGGCCGGTTGGCAAGCGCCCGGGCCACGGCCACCCGCTGCTGCTGGCCGATCGAGAGTTCCGCGGGCTTGTGGTGGAGCCGGTGCGAGAGCCCCACGGCGGCCAGCAGGTCGGCCGCCCGCCAGCGATCGGGCTTTCGCGACCCGAAAGACATCGCCACCAGCACGTTCTCGAGCGCCGTGAATCCCGGCAGGAGGTTGAACTGCTGAAACACGAGTCCGAGCGTGTCGGCCCGGAGACGGTCGGTTGCCGCCTCCCCGAGTCGCGTGATATCGACGCCGTCGACGAACACCCTCCCGGCATCGGGCCGCATGATGCCCGAGATCACGTGGAGCAGGGTCGACTTGCCCGAGCCGCTCTGCCCGGTGAGGGCGCACTGTTCTCGTTCGCCGATGGAGAAGGCGTCGATATCGAGCACGTCCACCGTCTCGCCGCCGGGCATGGCGAATGACTTGCGGACGTTCTGGAGTTGGATGACGGGAGTGGCCATGGCGACGATTCAGACTACCGGGGCCGGTCCGCCGCTGCCCAGCGTCGCGGAAACAGCGACGATCGTGGCTCTCGATTGAGCGGCTCGGGCGACGCGGTGTATAGTCTCGGCCCCGCCTCGTGGCCATTCCTCCCGCGACGATGCGGGAGTGGCCGGGCCCCCTTTGCCCAGGAGATTCGCCGTGCCCATCCGCGTTGGCATCAATGGTTTCGGCCGCATCGGTCGCCTCACCTACCGCGCCATCTACGAGAAGTACGGCCTCAACGGCGACGTGCAGGTGGTGGCGTTGAACGACCTCACCGACGCGAAGACCAACGCGCATCTGCTCGAGTTCGACTCCAACTACGGTCCCTTCAAGGGCCAGGTCGGCTACGAGGGCAACGA
>JBPCTA010000184.1:0-10674 GCA_051006595.1 Pirellulales bacterium | reverse complement strand
TGGTGACCACCAGCAGCGTGCCCCCGGGAGCGAGGGCCAGCCGCGCCGATTCGACGAATAACTCCGCCAGGCGAAAGTCGGAATAATAGGGGGGATTTGCCAGCGCGAGATCCCAGGTGCCCGGCTCCGGCACGCGGCCTTCGGCCTCGAGGGCCACCGACGCGTTGGTGAGGCCGTTGTGCTCGATGCCCCGGCGGGTGCAATCGACCGCGCGGGCCGACGAATCGAAGGCGTGGACCCGAAGACTCGCGTCGCGGGCGGCGATGCCCAGGGTCACGCATCCTGAGCCGCAGCCGATGTCGAGCACGCGGGTGTCGCTGGCCACATCGACCGCGCCCAACAGATGCCGGGCGCCGGGATCGATCCGACGATGGGCGAACACTCCGGGCCGCGTGAAGGCCGTAAGCAGCCGGTCGCGATCGCGAAACACGACCTCGCAGGAGAAGTCGCGAATCCGCGCGGGCTCGCGGGTCTTGTGCACGATGTAGGCGATCGTGCCGCTTCTGGCCTTTGCCGACAGGCCATCGGCCGGCCGCACGCGGACGGTTTCGCCGGTGTCGGCAAGCTGCTCGCGGAGCCACTTGTCGGCGGGATTGTCGATGGCGGCGACGAGGTGGCCGCCGATGGCAAGATTGACGAGCGCCGCCTGGAGGATGTCGCGGGAGAGTTCGCCTTCGCCGGTCTTGGCCAGCGGCACGACCGCAAGGTCATAGGGCCCGGCCGGCATGTCGGCCGTGCAGGCCGCCGAGAGATTCGCCGGCTGCGGCGACCAAGAAGCCACCGCCGCGTCGTGGGGATGCAGGTCGAGAAACCAGGCGGTGACTGCTGCTTCAGGCCGTTCGGCGGCCAGGGCATGGGCTGCTTGGCCCCGGCCGGCGGTCGTGCAGACGATCCGGTTGCCCGGGAGCGTCCGGGCGACGGCGAGGGCGTGGGCTTCGGCGGGACGGGCGGGGAGTTGCTCGGCGAGATGGTTCATGTCCCGCCGAGCATACCCTGAGTTACTCGGGGCGACGGGGACGCTCCGGACGTTCCCCATTTTCGTCGCCCTCGGGCGGTCGCCGCCGCGGGCCGTCGGTAGGCCGGAAGCCACCGCCCCGTTCGGCTCCGGGCCCCATGCCCCGCTCCGCCATGAGGGATCGCATCCGCTGCGTCGTCTCCGCGGCGAACTTTTCCAGCTCGCCCTTGTCGAGTTTGCCGTCGCCATCGGCGTCGAACGTCATCGCCCGCTCCACGAACCGCTCGGGCGACGGGCCGCCCGGGGCCGGCGGACCACCCTCGCCACGCACCGCGCCGTCGCGTGACGGGCGGCCCTCGCGGCCCGGCCGGTCACGCGGCGGCCGGCCATCCTCACGCCCTTCGCCACTCTCCTCGCGGGGAGGCCGTCCCTCTTCGCCCTCGCGCGGCGGTGGCCCGCGGAATCCTCCCTCGCCCCGCGGGATCGGCGGCAGCGGCGGACGGAACTCCTCGTGGTCGATCCGGCCGTCGCCGTTGCTGTCGGCCTTCGCGAGGCTCGTGGACGCATTCTTGATTTCGTCGCTGTCGAGTTCATGGTCGCCGTTGGCATCGAGGGCGTCGCGGATGGCATCGCGACGGCTGGGCGGCGGTCCGTCGCGGTCTTCCGGAGGCTGAGCGAGTGCATACAGGCCTCCGGTCACGAGGACCGCCATGCCACTGAGGACGAGGGGACGATTCATGGTGGGTCTCCCAGGAATAAAATCGAAATGCCTTGCCGTCACCTTCAACGGCCGGTGGTCGAAAAGGTTACGGCCGCCGTTCGCCGACGCAGTAGAGAAACCGGCCCGACCGGAGATAGAGCCGGCCGTCGACGATCGCTGGCGTGCCGCTGAAGTCGCTCTCGTCGCCGGCGAACTGGTTGGTGGCCTGCACCTCGTAGACGGGCTTCGCCGGCAGCACCAGCGTGCCGCTGAATCGCGTGGCCACGATCAGCCGTCCGGCGGCGAGCACGGGCGACGCATAGACGGGCCGGCCGCCGCCAGAAATCTCGGCCACGCGGCTGCGGTAGACCTGCTCTCCCGTCTTCGCGCTCGAGCAGAACGCCTGGCCGCGGTCGTCGATCCAGTAGAGATGGCCCTCGTGGAGCAGAGGAGTGGCGACATAGGAACTCGCCTTGCTCTTCCAGAGCAGATGCGACTTCGTGACATCGCCGCTGCCGCCGGCTCTCACCGCGAGCGACCCCGCTGAGCGGAAGCCGCCGAACACGTAGACGACGTCGCCGTCGACGAGCACGCTCGGTGAGAGGTTGCCGGTGAGGGAGTGGGTGGCGTACCAGATGATCTTGCCGGTTGCGGGATCGAGTCCCCACACCTCCGCAGGCACGGCGACGACGAGTTCCTCGCGGCCGTCATCAAGCCGGACGATCGCCGGTGTGCCGTAGGCGAGTTCCAGGGCCGCCGCCTCGGCCTTCCAGACCTCACGGCCTGTCTTTCGATCGAGGCCACGGATCGATTGGCTTTCCTCGGCGGCGTTGACGATCACGAGATCGTCGTGGCGGATCAGGCTCGCGGCGGAGCCCCAGCGGCGGTTGCTCGACTCGTTGCCGACGGCCACCCGCCAGAGTTCCTTGCCGGCGCGGTCGAAGGCGACCACGCCGCTCTTGCCGAAGAAGGCGTAGACGGCGTCGGCGTCGACCACGGGTGTGCTGCTGGCATAGCCGTGTTCGGTGAGGTAGCCCTCGTAGGCATCCTCGGGCAGTTCGGCCGCCACGTCCCGTCGCCATTTCTCGGCTCCCGTCGTGCGGTCGATGCAGACAAGGTGCCGGACCAGCTTCGCGGGCGTGCCGCCCTGCTCATCCGGCACGCCGTAGCCGGAATAGCAGGTGACGAACACGTCGTCGCCGTGGACCACGGGGCTCGACGACCCGGGACCGGGCAACGCCGTCTTCCAGAGGAGATTCTTCTCGGCGCTCCATTCGAGCGGCACCGCCGATTCGCCGCAGCCGCGGCCTTCGGGACCGCGGAACCGCGGCCAGTCGGCCGCCGCGGCGCCGGCCGTGGCAAGCAGGGCGGCGGCGATCAAGGCCAGCAGTCGGCGGGGCAGGGTGCCGGGTGTCATTCCACGATCCTCAGGGCGTCGTTCCTCTTCAGGGCCCGCGTTCGCTGGCCGGTCTCAAACTCCAGATGGCAGTCGAGCAGCATGCCAAGCGAAGCGTCGAGCGGCACGTCGATTGTGGCTGTCACGAGGTTTCCGTCGCGGGCGATCGTCACCGCCTCGTAAGGCCCGAACTGCACCCACGAGGGCTTTGCGTCGGGAATGGAATCCCGGCGGGCCGCTTCCGGATCAAGCACGAGCGTCAGTTCGCGGCGGCCGCCCCGCGGAACGCTGCCTGGACGAACCTCCGCGATCACCCGCTCCATCCGGCTCTCTCCCGCGGCGTTGTTCTCGATCGCGCCGGCGGCCATCCGACGGATGCCTCTGTTATTGGCGGGCTCCGGCACTCCCCGGTAGCCGCCGATGACGTAGGGAAATCGACCGGGCGTGACATGGTAGTGGTAACCCCGCGTTGCATCCTCGTGGCCATTGCAGACGTCGAGCGCATTGTCGCCGCTGAGATCTTTCGCCATCACGTCGGCGGACTCATAGGGCCCGTGGATCGGGAATCCGTCGAAGGCGAAGCCGATCACCGGCGAGTGCCGAGTGGCATCGTCGGCGAACGGGCTTTTCACACAGGTGGGATACTTGTGGTAGTGGTAGACGCCGGTCTGCTGCGGATGGCCGCAGCAGCTGTCGAGCCAGACCTCGGAATAGCCTTCGACCGCGTTCATGCCGCCCTGCTCGAAGGGATTGAAGAACACAACGCCGTTGAGCGCCACGCCGATCGGTCCCATCGGCAGCCGGGTGATCTCGGCGGCCTTCCGCGGTGAGAGCGGCAGCCGGAACGTGAACTCCTGCACGCGGATCGTGTTGGGGTTGCCACTGTTGGGGAAGGTGGCGGTCGGGTGGTTGGGCCAGCCCTGGCTTTCGATGACGAGGCAGTCGGGCTCGTGCCGTAGGCGGACTTCGTCGGTGCCGTCCTTGTTGGAATCGCTCTGGTGGTAGGAGAAGAGGTCGACCTCGTCGCTACCGTCGCGGAACAGGTATCGCGGCTTCTCGTGGCCGTGCTCGACCGACCAGCGGCCACCGACGGGTTCGGCAGCCCGAACCGTGGGAGCGAGCAGCGCGAGAGCGATCGTGAGCAGGCGGCAGGACATGGGAACCTCCGAATGCTCTTTCAACGGACCGGAAGCCCGTTCGTCGCGGTCGGTCTGGCCGAGGGCCACCACAGGCGGCTTGGGGCATTCAGCAAGCGTGCCCCAAATCATGGTATTTCCCGGAAACCCTTGGCGTTTCCGTGTTCGACGACAAGGGAAACGGCCACGAGGGCGTTGCCCGCTCAATTAGTTCGCGGCCGCATTCGACCAAGTGCTGAAGAGGTCGCCACGCTTGATGCGAGACGCGTCTTCCTGCATCACAGCGGGCGTGCGGCGGGTCAGGCGGACCGTCGAGCGACGATGCCGCCAGGTCCGCGAGCGGGACTCCGCGACGGGACCGCTCCCCGGTGGCGGCGCGACGATCGTCGGGGGCGCGGCGATGGCGGTGTCGGCAGCGAGCACCGCCGAGAGCAGGAGGGCGAACGCGATCGCGGAACGGATCATTTTGACGCCTTGGCTTCCGGAAGCGGTTGGAGCGTGAGCGGGTCGCGGAGCGGCAGGTGCTTCACCTCACCCTTGAAAAACTCCTTCATCGTCGCCCGGCCCTCGAGGTCGCCCTTGGCGATGTTCTCCCAGTCGCCGACTACGAGGATCGCCATCGTCTCAGGGTCGAGGTGCTTGCGGGCCACTCGCTGGAGATCTTCGCGGGTCACGGCAGTCACCTTCTGGCGGAAGGTCTTCCAGTAGTCGGCGGGCCGCTTGGTCCACTCGTCGTTGACGAACACGCGGAGCATCTGCGGCTTGCTCTCGAACTGCCGCGGAAACGTCTCGGTCAGGCTCTTCTTGGCGGTGTCGAGCTCGTCTTCGGTCACCAGTTCCCCACGGACCTTCGCAATCTCATCGAGGACGATCTTCGTCGCCAGGGCGACGGTCGCGGTCTTGCTCTCGAACCCGGCGCGGAAGTCGCCGGGATAGTCCACCTTCGGGGTGACGGTAGACCGCACCGAGTAGGCGAGCCCCTCGTTGCTCCGCACCTTCTGCATCAGTCGGCTCGTGAAGCCGCCGGCGCCGAGGATCTCGTTGAGCAGCAAGAGCGGGATCGCATCGGGATCGTCCCGCGTGATTCCGCGTCGGCCCATCATCACCTTGCCCTGGGGGATGTCCTTGGGAACGTGGTAGACGCCCGGCGTCAGCAGCGCCGTCGGCGCGACGGGGCCCGGGGCCGGCTGCCCTCGCTCCCAGCCGGAGAAGGCTTTGGCGAGCGCGGCGAGCATCTCCGGCTCCTCGAAGTCTCCCGAAACGGCCACGATTGCATTGCCCGGATGGACGATCCGCCGGTGCATCGCGGCGAGCCGATCGCGGTCGATCGCCGCCACGGTCGCATCGGTGGGCTCGGCGGCCTCGAAGTGGTCAGGGCCATACATGAGCCGCTTCCACTCGCGGCCGATGATCGATGCGGCATCGTCATTCCGCTGCTTGAGCCCCTCGACGATCCGGGCCTTGGCGGTGTCGAGACGGCCGGCATCGAAGCCGGGAGTCCGCAGCATCTCCACGAACAGGCCGAGGCTTTCGTCGAAGTTGGTCTTGAGGCAGTTCATCGTCGCCGTGGTGAACGTCTCGTTGGCGGCGACGGCGGTTTCCGTCGCCAGGAAGTCGAGCGTCTCGTCGAACTCCGTCGGGTTGCGCTTGACCGTGCCCCCTTCGCGAATCATCCGCGCCGTCATCGCAGTCAGGCCCGGCACATCGGCGGGATCGAGCGATGCGCCGCCTTTGAACGTGATCGAGACGGTGATCAACGGGAACTCGTGCGAGGCCGCCAGGTAGACGGGGGTGCCGTCGGGGAGCACGCGGCGAAATGCGGCGGCGTCGGGCGGCTCGAAGGCGAGCGGCTCAAACACGATCTGCTCGGGCCGGGCGGGGATGGCGGCCGGCGCCGCTGCCGGGAGCAGCGATGCCGTGCCCCCCGCGGCCAGGGCCGCGAGCACGAAGGCGATCCGGGCGGGGTGGAGCAGCGACTGGCGTGGGGTCATGGGGCGTCCGTGATGATGAGAGGGCTGTTGTTGGGGAATGCCGCGGTGGTCAACGTGGCGTCGGGAGCGTCAATCCGCCTTGCGGCGATACGCGGCAACGCTGCGGTTGGTTTCCTGGAAATACTTCCGGGCCACGCGGCGGATGTCGGCGGCGGTGACGGCCTCATACTTGGCCGGTCCTTCGTTGATCTCCCGCCAGTCGAGCACCGCCTCGGCGAAGCCGAGCTGCACGAACAGCGACATGTTGCTTTCGAGCTTGCGATAGTTCTGGGCCGCGACCCGGTTCTTGACCTTGCGGAGTTCCCGGTCCGAAAGATCTTCAGACTGGAGCTTTGCGAGTTCCTCGATCCAGGCCTGTTCGAGCTGCTCGGGCGTGGCGTCACCCCTGGTCTGGGCCGACACGGCGAACATGCCGGCATATTTTCGGGTGTCGGACATCGCCTGCGCCATGGCGGCGATGCCGCGGCCTTCGACCAGACCCCGATAGAGCCGGCCAGTGCGGTCGTTGAGCACCTCGGCGAGCATGTCGAGCGGATAGCTGTCGACATGGCCGGCGGGCACCGTGTGGTAGCGGACTTCGATCGCCGGCGGGAAGTCGCCCGCCGCGTTCATCCGCTGTTCGGCGAGTTGCTCGACCTCGAGCGTCACCACCGGCGGCGGGGGCTGCTTCCCGGGCTCGAGCCGCGAGAAGTAGTTGGTGATCAGCCGCTTCGCCCGGGCAGGGTCGAAATCGCCGACGAGAATCCCGACGAGGTTGTTGGGACGGTAGTAGATGTTCCAGTAGTCCTGCGCCTGTTCGAAGGTGTAGCTGTTCAGGTCGCTCGGCCAGCCGATTACCGGCCAGGCATAGCCGCACGACGCCCAGAACATGGCGTCGAACTGTTCCTCGAACTTTCCGGTCGGAGTGCTGTCGGTCCGCAGTCGCCGCTCTTCGTGAACGACGTCCCGCTCGGAATAAAACTCACGAAATACGCTGTCGTGGAGCCGGTCGCTCTCCATCCAGGCCCAGAGCTCGAGTTTGTTGGAGGGCACGGTGATGAAGTAGCAGGTGAGGTCGTAGGTGGTGAAGGCATTCATCCCGCTGCCGCCGGCCTTGGTATAGACCTGGTCAAACTCGTCCTTGACGATCGTGGCCGCCTCCGGGCCGGCCTCACCGCGGCCCTGCTGGGCCTTGATCAGCGAGTCGAGCCGTGCCCGCAGCACCCGGAGTTCCTGGGTGTCGTTGGAGGGGTTCCAGGGATCGTCGATCTCGCCCTTGAAGTAACGGTCGTATTGCCGCGTCCAGACCAGGCGATTGATCTCGTCGCGGATCGCCTTTTGCTCGGTACGGTATTTCGAGTCGCGGGCGGGATCGCGGGTGCCGATCGTGTCGGTGCCTTTGAACATCATGTGCTCGAAGAAGTGGCTGATGCCGGTGATCCCCGGCCGCTCGTTGACGCTGCCCACGCGGGCGATCCAGCCGGCGCTGACGACATTCGGCTGGTCGGTCCGCGGCACGAGCAGAAACTGCATGCCGTTGGGGAGCGTGAACTCCTCCACCTCGACCTTCTGCGCATGAACGGTGGCGGTGACAGCGGCGAAGAGCAGGGAGGCAAGCAGCAACGGGCGCATGAAGGAATGTCCTCTCGGGTGGTGGCGTGTGGTTATAGCCGAGACGAGCCTTTTGAGACGAACCGTCAGTGCCCTCCCGCCGCCAGCGCCCATTGAAGCAGCGTGAGGAGGATCTCGAACACGATCAGCCCCACGATCGCCCACTCGACGCGGAGCGAGCGGCGGTTCTGGAGCAACTCGAGCGCCGTCTCGGCGGTGCGGGAGATGAGTGCAAGCTTGCCGTGGAGCGCGGCGTAGCGCTCGCGGATCTCGAAATCGTCGCGAAGCCGGGCCCAGAAACGCTCCAACTCCGGATGGTCCCAGAGCAGTTCGGGAGAATCATCGACCCGCGCCCCGGCGACGACACGGTGCTCGGCGAGCAGGGCGGCGCCGAGGTGCTGGAGGAGTTCGCGGGCGGCCCGGCCCCCGCGGCCCCAGTGATCGAGGTTGGTCGCAAAGGGCTCGATCCGCTCGAACTGACTCTCGATGGCCCGCTCGTGATGGGCCAGCGACACGCTCTTGGCGAGCACGTCGGCGACGAGCTGCAGCTTCTCGATCGTGGTGTCGGCCAGCACGAGCGTATTACCGTCGAGCGTTTCCTTGCCCGTGGCCTCGATCCGGATGTCGAGGGTCTCCGTTTCCTGATCTGCCTGCGGGAAAGGCTGGCGGATGTGCGGCGCGATCTGGCGGACATATTCCGTGACCGCGGCCGGCGAGGCGTCGAAGAACACGATCGCGCCGTAGCGAAACAGCACCGCAAGGCCGTTGCCCTCCGGCCGACTGCCCTTGAGCGTGCCGCCGATCAGCGAACTGATCAGTTCCATCACGAGCGGAGCATTGCCCGTGCGGTCGGTCGAGCCCAGCGCTCCCACGTCGATGCCGGTGCCGACGAGCACGGCGCGGGCCTGGAAGCCCGGGCGGCCGGCGGCGGGAAGCCTCACGCCCGACACTGCCGAGGTCGCGGTGGCGGAATGTTCGGTCATGGCGGTTGGCACCGGTGGGTTGTCCAAGTGTCTCGGCGGCGGACACGGGCATCGTGCGGGAGAAACGCAGGTGCCGCCCGCAGCCGTCGCCCACACGTAAGAATACCGGTAACTGCCGGGCAGTCGCTCGGGAGCAGGCGCGACGTGGTGCGATGGTATCCTCCGACCGCATCGATCCGGTGATCCTCTGCCATATCCTGGGCCAGCATCGGGATCTCCACGCCCAGATGCTGGCGTTGCGGGCGGTATGCGAAGAATCCTCTGCTCCGGCCAACGAACGGCTGGGAGACCTGCGAACGCGGCTATCCGGCCTCCGCGACTATCTGCGGCACCACTTCGAGCAGGAGGAATGCGGCGGATTCATGGAGGAATCGATCGCGCGGATGCCGCGACTTTCTCCAGTGGTCCGCGAGGTGTTGGCCGATCATCCCCGGCTGCTCGCGGAGCTCGACGGCTTGCTGGAAACGCTGCCGATGCGGGATATTTCCGGAGAGGCGTGGACCGCGGTCAAGCGTGACTTCGCGGTGTTCACCGACCACCTGCTGGCCCACGAGAGGAATGAAAATGCCGTCGTGCAAGAAGGCTACAACGAGGATCTCGGGCTGGCCGACTGAGTTTCGTTCGCCGCGGTGGGCGGTGGCGGGTGGTGCGGCAGTGCTCGCGATCGCCGCATGGGCGGGATCGCGGCCCACGGCGGAGGAGCCTTCCACTCGGCCCGATCAGGTGGCGGTCTTCATGCGGGCGAAACTCGGCCACTCGCAGAACGTGCTCGAGGGGCTGGCCATCGAAGATTTCGATCTCATCGAGCGGGCCGCGCAGGAACTGTCGCTCGTGAGTGAGGACGCCAGTTGGCAGGTGCTTCAGACCGAAGACTACGCGCGGCAGAGTGCCGATTTTCGCCGGTCATGCGACGCGCTGCGGAAGGCCGCGAAGGACCGGAATCTCGACGGGGCGGCGCTGGCCTGGATGGAGGTCACGATGAAGTGCGTGCAGTGCCACAAATATCTCCGCGACGAGCAGCCGGCCGGCGGGCCGTGAGAGTCGCCCGCGGGCGTGTGCCGAAAAGGCCGGATTGTGACGGCTGTGTGGAATGCGCCGCCGTCTGACCGCTGGCGCACGCGGGGCCGCTATGACTCAGCATTGTTTCGTCGAGAGCGGCAACTACCGTCGGCACATGCGTTGCGAGATGCTCCCCTTCGTCCGCAGAACGCGGAGGAGGGGGGCAGGTTGCTTCGCTCATTGGAACCCTCTCCTTCACTCCTTGGAGTCTCTTTCATGCTTCGTACACGAGCTTCCGTTTTCAGTCTTGTCGCCATGGTTTTGGCGGTGTCAGTTGTCAGCCCGGCCTCTGCGGCGAATGGCCTTCTCGCGCGGCTGAACAAGCCGATCGTTCCCGGAATGACCCCCCTCCCGGGAATGCCGACTGCAAGCCCGCTCGGCCTGCTTGCTCCGCGTCTGAGCAACGCGGCGCTGGTTGTCCAAAAGGGCGGTCTGCGCACGCGTTCTGGCCAGCTCAGCGGCCTTGGCGTTCTTTCGCCCCGTGTGAGCCCTGTGGCCGCCCTCATCGCCACCCCGCCGAAGACGACGCAGGCTCGGATGATGTACGGACTCACCATTCTGTCGCCCCGCGCGGCCGTTCTGGTGAGCATGCTGCAGGGCGCTCGCGGGATGGCTTCGAGAACGCCGTGAGGCCGCGGGCCTCGAGAACAAGCCGCATGAGTCTGCGTCGGACCATGCCGCACTGCTACGGCACAAGGTCTCGTCACTCAAACACGACCGTGCGGCGGCCGTGCAGGAAGACCCGCTCTTCGAGCACGAGCCGCACGGCTCGGGCGAGCACCAGCTTCTCCACGTCGCGGCCGGCCTGGGCCATGCGCTCCGGCGTGAAGCCATGATCGACCGGGGTGACATCCTGGGCGATGA
>JBPCTA010000183.1:0-2650 GCA_051006595.1 Pirellulales bacterium | reverse complement strand
CCTGAGCCCGACGAGGCCCTGCTGCCGTATCGCTGGGCGCCTCATGACCGGTTCACGTTTCACGCCCTCGACTTCAACCGCGACCTCAACCGGATCGAAGAGGTGATTCGGGACGCACAGCCGGAGTATGTCGTCAACTTCGCCGCCCAGAGCATGGTGGCCCAGAGTTGGGACCACCCTGAACACTGGTACGAGACCAACGTCGTCTCCACGGCGCGGCTGGTGGATCGGCTTCGAAAGATGGACTTTCTCAAAAAGTTCGTCCAGATCTCGACGCCCGAGGTCTACGGGAGCACGAGCGGCCTCGTGAAGGAGACGTCGCCGTTCAACCCGAGCACGCCCTACGCCGTCTCGAAGGCGGCCTGCGACATGAACCTGCAGGCCTACCGGAAGGCCTTCGGCTTCCCCGTGGCCTTCACACGGGCCGCCAACGTCTGCGGGCCGGGGCAGCCGCTCTATCGGATCATCCCGCGGACGGTCTGGTGCGTGCTCACGGGCCAGAAGCTCAGGCTGGAGGGGGGCGGCACGAGCGTGCGGTCGTTCATCCACATGCGCGACGTCTCACGGGGCACGCTCGAGGTGGCGCGGCAGGGCACGCCCGGCGACGTCTACCACTTGGCCACCGACAAGAACCAGACGATCCGCGAGGTGGTGGAGGAGATCTGTCGGCAGCTCGGGGCCCGGTTCGAGGACGCCGTGGAGACCACACCTCCGCGGCTGGCCCAGGATCCGGCTTACCTCCTCGACTGCACGAAGGCCCGCGCCGAGTTTGGCTGGGAGCCGAAGCTCACCGTGCAGGATGTGATCGCGGAGACGATTCAATGGTTGAAGAAAAACCTCGACCGGCTGAAGCACGTGCCGGCCGACTACGTGCACAAGCCATGAACACCGCCATTGAACTCGCCGCGATCGCCGCTCGGATCCGTGGCCGGGTGATCGAGATGTCGCACGTCGCCGAGACGCCGCACCTCGGCTCGTCGCTCTCCTGCATCGATCTCCTCGTGGCCACCTACTTCGGTCCGTTGCGGATCGATCCGGCCAGCCCGCTCGATCCAGACCGTGACCGCTTCATCCTCTCGAAGGGGCATGCGGCCACCGCGCTCTACGCCGTGCTCGCGGAGCGAGGCTTCTTCGATCCCGGTCTCCTCGACACCTATGACACCGACGGCGGGGCACTGCCGGAGCACCCCGGACTCCAGTGCGTGCCGGGCGTCGAGGCGGCGACGGGCTCGCTCGGTCACGGCCTTCCGATCGCCCTGGGGATGGCGCTCGCCGCCCGGATCCAGAAGCGGCCGTCACGGCAGTTCGTGCTGATGAGCGACGGCGAGTGCGAGGAGGGCTCGGTGTGGGAGGCGGCGATGTTCGCCCCCGCCCAGAAGCTCGACAGCGTGGTCGTGATGATCGACTACAACAAGTGGCAGGCGACCGGCCGCAGTGACGAGATCATGGCGCTGGCCCCGCTCGCCGAGAAATGGCGGGCCTTTGGCTGGGACGCCGTGGAGGTGGATGGCCACGACATGGCGGCCGTGCTCGCGGCGATCTCCCGCGAGCCCGACGGCTCCGGCCGGCCGCGGGTGATCGTGGCCCACACCGTGAAGGGGAAGGGCGTGTCGTTCATGGAGGACGACAACAACTGGCACTACCGGATCCCGACGGCCGACGAGGTGCGGAAGGCCCGGATCGAACTCGGCCTGCCGGAGGTGCCCGCATGAGAAATGCCTTCGCTGCCGCGATCACCGACCTCGCTGCGAAGGACGACCGGATCGTCCTGCTCTCCGGCGACATCGGCAACCGACTCTTTGACAAGTATCGGGAGCGATGCCCCGACCGCTTCTACAACTGCGGTGTGGCCGAGGCCAACATGACCGGCATGGCCGCGGGGCTGGCCCTTTCGGGTCTGCGGCCGTTTACCTACACGATCACGCCGTTCGCCACGACGCGGGTCATCGAGCAGATCCGCGTAGACATCTGCTATCACGACGTGCCGGTAGTGATCGTGGGCACGGGCAGCGGCCTGTCGTACGCGTCGCTCGGCCCCACGCACCACTCGTGCGAAGACGTCGGCATCCTCCGCTGTTTCCCAAATCTCACCGTGCTCTGCCCGGCCGACTCGGCCGAGGTGCGGCCGGCGATCGAGGCGGCCCTGAAGCTTCCGGGGCCGTGCTACATCCGGCTCGGCAAGAAGGGCGAGCCGGCGGTTCACGAGAAGCCACCGGCCTTCGAGATCGGCAAGGGGATCGTGATGCGCGAGGGGCGGGATGTCTGCCTCCTCGGCATGGGGACGATGACCTCCGTCGCCCTCGCGGCCGCGAAGGAACTCGAGTCGCAGGGGCTCTCGGCCCGCGTCGTGAGCATGCACACGGTGAAGCCGCTCGACGAGCCGCTCTTGGCCGATGCCTTTGGCCGCTTTCGGGCGGTGGCCGTCGTCGAGGAGCATAGCGTCATTGGCGGCCTCGGTTCGGCGGTCGCGGAATGGCTTGCGCGTCGCGATGGGCCGCATCCGCCGCTCGTCGCCTGCGGCACGCCCGACGCGTTCATCTCGGAGGCCGGGAGTCAGGCCTGGATGCGGCAACGCTGCGGGCTCACGGGGCCGGCCGTGGCCGCGGCGGTGGTCGCACGCCTCGAGGCTGCCCGGTGATCGGCGTCGACT
>JBPCTA010000182.1:0-4216 GCA_051006595.1 Pirellulales bacterium | reverse complement strand
GCGTCGCCCTGCGCAATCGAGCCATCGTGCATGTTGTGCTGCTCGTTGGGGATCACGAAGCTCACCGTCGGCAGCGTCGCATAGTCGGTGGGGAAGGCGGTGAATGGCTGGGCGACGGATGTCGGCAGCTCATTGCCCGTCTGCGACGAGGCGAGCCAGTTCACCCACGGGTTGTGTTTGCGGACATATTCGTTGAGCGGTGGATTGGCCGTGAAGGAGTCGCCCGTGAATCCCACCGATGGCAGCGACTCGGCATAGCCGACGAACGTCCGGCCGGCCGCCGCGAGCGCCGCCCCCACGTTCGACGTGGCGAACGGCAGCGAGGCCGGGGTGACATTGGAAGTCGTGCCCTGATTCGAGCCGCTGAAAAGGTGCAGATAGCTTGGCTGGCTGGGGTGCGTGAGCCCGTACATGCCCGTCAGCGAAGCGCCCGTCGTGGCCAGTGCGTTGATGAAGGGAGCGTTGGGCGAACCGATGACCTGCCCCAGCGAACGATTCTCCTCGACCACCACCACGATGTGGTCGTATGTCGGCGGCGCGGCCGCCACCGCCGCTGCGACGGTGGCGAAGGAGAACGCTGCGAGGAGGAGGCGAGGAGTGACCATGTCGACGAGTCCGTGCTGCGGTTTCAACGCCCTCGATCCTACCCGCCACCGTCCGCCGGCAACCAGCACTCGGCAGACCAACCCGACGCGCGAGGCTCGAGGAAAAGCCGGAGAGGTACCGCTTCAAGGACGGGGGAACTCGTCCCACGGCCTGCCCGTGGCAGGGTCCGCCGTGAGCAACACCTTTTGGCCGGTCCGCGGATGCGGAAACTCGATCGACACGGCGCGAAGCGCCAGCGGCACGGCGGCAAGGCTCGTACGGCCGTAGAGCCGGTCGCCCACGATCGGACAGCCTAGCCAGGCCAGATGGACCCGCAACTGATGCGAGCGTCCGGTGACTGGCTCGAGCTCCACCAGGCTCAGGTCGGTGAACGTCGGGGCGATGCGGACCATGCCGGTCGCGGTGGCACCGGCCACCGCCTGCGTCTTGCACATCCGCCAGCGCGTGGTCGCGCGACGGCCGAGGATCGGATCGACACGCTTCCGCGGCGGATGGTCGTGGTCGTCGGCCAGCGGCAGATGGATCACACCCTCGCGGGCCGACAGCGCACCATGCACGACCGCGTGATATCGCTTCGAGACCGCCGAGCCCTCGAAGGCGCGGCCAAGAGCACCGCGGGCAGCTCTCGACCGCGCGAGCACGAGCAGCCCCGACGTGTCGCGATCGAGACGATGCACGGCCTCGAGCGGGCCGTAGCGGTCGGCCAGCACGGCCGCCACATCGGCCGGATCCAGGGGAGTGCGAGCCGGCACGCTGGGCATGCCCGAGGGCTTGTCCACCACCACGAGATCGTCGTCCTCCCACACGATGCGGAGCCGGGCTGCAAGCCGCTGGTTCTCCGCCATCGATGACGGCTGGCGGTGCGGCGGCATGGCGTCGGAACCGATGGTCACAGGAGACCCAGCAGCGAGGCCCAGCGGCAGAGAAGAGCAGCCGGAAGGCCGTCACCGGTCGGCGCGGTCAGACTCCCCACGGGATAGCCGGCTCGTTCCAGTCGCTTTCGGTCGGCGTCGAGCCGGCGCTGCATCGGCTCCGCGGCGGCTCCCAACAGAATCCAGCGGGCCGTGCCGGGCTCGGCGCGATCGATCGTGACCTGACGAGGCAGCGGGGCATCGAGCACGGCCACGCCGCGGCACATCGCCCCGAGCCGCTCTGCGACCAGCCAGGCGAACGTGCCGCCGGCATCAGCGCCGGCCACCGCGACGCGGGCCGGATTGATCGACCGTCGCGCGTTGAGTGTCTGCAGCGACCGGAGCACGGCGGGGATGTCGTCGCGGCTCCACTGCCGCGGTTCGGGCGAGCCTGGCAGGATCACGGCGACTCCCGACTCGGCGACGGCTGCCTTCCAGGGCGTCGCCTCCGCGTCCGCCACCGCGCCGTGCGGAGGCCCAAACCAGAGCAGCACGGCCAGCGGCGGGCGGCCGCTGCGCGGCAGCACGGCCACGGGCGGCTCGCGGACATCGACCCCCTCGAGCCGCACCACCGTCACGGCATCGACCGGCCCCGCGAGCGGATCACCGCCCCCCTGCTCTGATGGCGGGCCTTCGGCTGGAACCTCGGCGGGCATCGCGGCCAGGGCGGCCTCGATTTGCATCGGCTCGCCGCCCCGCGTGATCGAGAGCCGCACGATCTGGCCCGGCTCCAATCCTGCCGTAAAGTCGGCGACCGCCGCAGCCGACGGCGACGCCAACGGCGACTGAGGGTCGGCCCCGATCGCGGTCATGGAATCGACCGCATCGCCAGCGCGAAGGCCAGCCCGCGCCGCCGGTCCCTCCGGCATCACCCAGGCCACCCCCAGCGGCGTTTGTTCATCGTCGCTCGACGCCGCCGTGAGCCCGAGCACAGCCCGCCTCCATGGCGGCAACGACTCGACGAGCGTGGCCTTCACCGAGTGCCGCTGCAGCCCGCCGTCCGTTTCGGCTCGCTCAACGTCGATCGCTACCGAATCCCCGCTATGAAGCGGAATGATGCCATGCCGCACATCGGCGATCCGGGTCGTCGGCCGTCCATTGATCGCCACGATCCGATCGCCGGCGCGGAGTTCAGCGCCTGCCGCGGGCGATCCCTGCCGGACCGAGCCGATCACGGGCTCGCCGTTGATCGTGTCGCGGCCGCGATAGCCGATGCCGAGCAGGCCCGGACCGAGCGACTCGCCCGCCTTCAGCCGCGGCAGGTCGCGGAGCACATCCTCGAGCGGCACCGCAAACCCGATGCCGGCATCGTAGAGTTCCGTCCCGAGCTTCATGCCGGCGGTGTCGGCCGGCAGCGGCGCGAGAATGCCGATCACCCGCCCGGCAATGTCGATGAGCGGCCCGCCGTAGTTCATCGGCGACACCGAAGCATCGGTCTGCACCGCGATCCCCCAGCCACGATTGACGGCCGACAACACGCCCACCGCCACGCTCGGCTCCGCCACGGTCCAGGCCCTGCCCACGGCGATCGTCCACTGGCCGGGCACCAGATCGCGCCGCGGAACCGGCTCGACCGCGACCGCATCGGGGATCGGTCCGGTTTCCAAGAGCACGATCCCCCGCGCCAGATCCCGACCCCGGGGAACGGCCGCCAGCCGCGCTCCTCCGGGCAGCGAGACGACCACCTCACCCACGTCGTCCGGCACCGCGAAGGCCGTGGTGAGAATCAGCCCCGCCGGATCGACCACGAGCCCCGTCGAGGGGCCACTGGCTGCAGCCGCTTCGGCGGCAGCGGCAAGCGCCGCCTTCGATCCGCCCGCCGGCTCGATCCGCACCACCGCGGCGGCGACCCGATCCACTGCAGCCCGAAAGGCCACCTCCTCCGCCAGCGTGGGCTCGCCCGCGGCCGCGAGCGGCATCGCAAGCATGATCGCCACAAGCAGCATCGTCATGGAGACGCAGCCCTCATGGCACCGCGGCCAGAGCGACGACAGGGAATCGAGAGGGATGCGGTCGCGGTCGCTCATGGTGCTTCCCGATCTTGCGGACGAGGGCCGACATCACACTCCACGACGGCCCCGGACCGAATCACGGAAAGCCGCACGGGATCACCGGCCGCGATCCCGCCCACGGCCCGCTGCATGGCACTCCGCGACGTCACCGACCGGGTGCCCACCGCGATCACGAGATCGTCGGGCCGCAGCCCCGCCCGCGCGGCGGGAGAGTCGGGCACGACGGTATCGACAAAGGGCGGTGTGCGATCGAGGAGATCGGGCACGAGCACGATGCCGAGCAGCCGGAGATCAAGGGGCGGCGCCGGCGTTGTCGTCGCCTCGGCGGTCGTGCCAGACACGATCGCGTCGCAGCCGCGGATGAGTTCGTCGACCGGCAGGGCATAGTTGAGCCAGATGCCGTTCGCCGACGACCGCAGCTCCTTGCCGAGCATCCCGATCAACGTTCCCCGCGAATCGACGACGGCGCCCCCCGGCGATCCAGGGTTGTTCGTCGTGCAGTCGAGCACGTAGACATCGCCGGCATAGGGAGCCTCGGCGGCGCCGCGACGGGCTTCCAGTGGCACCACCGCCGACACCACGCCCCGTTGAACGCTCGCCCGCTCATCCCCAACGGCGACGCCGAACAGATTCGAGACGGCCAGGATCCGTGTGCCTGGGGTGGCACGGGGCTCGGGGGCCAAGGCG
>JBPCTA010000181.1:0-6350 GCA_051006595.1 Pirellulales bacterium | reverse complement strand
GGGGGAGACTGTCAACCCCAACGCCGCGTCCTCCCCCGGATCGACGCCCACCGCCACCCCGGCCGGGATCTGCACGTCCTTGTCCACGATGGCCCGACGCACCACGGCATGGCGGCCGATATCGACCCCCTCGCAGACAATGCTCTCCTCCACTCGTGCGAAACTATTCACGCGAACCCCGGGACCGATGATCGAGCGGCTCACGCGGCCCCCGGAGATGATCGCTCCGGGGCAGACCAGGCTGTCGGTCGCTTCGCCGCGCCGGGCGTCGGGGCCCTCGCCCGCAAACACGAACTTCGGCGGCGGATACGCCGGGTGATGGGTGCGGATCGGCCACTGCTCATCGTAGAGGTTGAGCTCCGGATCGATCTCCACGAGATCCATGTTGGCTTCGTAGTAGGCATCGACGGTGCCGACGTCACGCCAGTAGGCGTGGCCTTTGCGGTTTTCGTCACGAAACGGAAAGACGTGAACCGCATGCGTCTGCACCACCCGCGGCAGGATGTCGTGGCCGAAGTCGTGGCCGCTCGCGGGATCATGGGCGTCGAGCCGCAGTTGCTCGAGCAAAAAGTCGGCCGTGAAGCAGTAGACGCCCATCGAGGCCAGCGACATGCCAGGATGGCCGGGAAAGGAAGGAGGAGCGTCAACCTTCTCGTGGAAGCGCCGCACGCGACTGCTGCCATCGAGTTCCATCGTGCCGAAGTCACGGGCGACCTCCCGCGCGACCGGTAGTCCTGCGATCGTCACATCCGCGCCGCTCGCCTCGTGGGCTTCGATGAGCGACTGATAGTTCATCTTGTAGATGTGGTCGCCGGCGACCACGACCACCAGTCGGGCTGCCGTCTTCTCCAATGAGTAGATGTTTTGGTGAACGGCATCAGCGGTGCCGCGATACCAGTGGTCATCGACCCGCTGCTGGGGCGGAAGCACGTCGAGAAACTCGCCGAGCTCGCGGCAGAAGAATCGATGCCACCCAAGATTGAGATGCCTGTCCAGGCTCCGCGCCTTGTATTGCGTGAGCACGAGCAGCCGCCGGAGACCGCTGTTCAGGCAGTTGGAGAGCGCAAAGTCGATGATTCGGTAGGTGCCACCGAACGGCACCGCGGGCTTCGCGCGATCGCGGGTCAGCGGATCGAGCCGCACGCCGCGGCCGCCCGCAAGCACCACGGCCACCACCTCGCGCATGCGGCTCAGATCGACGTCTCGCGAACGCATCACATGGACCTATGTCAGAGTCCGCCTCAGACTCCGGAGACTATACGGCCGGAGTCCAATTTCAGACGACTCCTGATCGCTCGGCGGCATCCGCCGGAAGCCATGGTCATTCCCCAAGAGGCCATTTTTCACCGCCTGAAGCGGGCTGGCGGGTGGGCCCCTCGTTCTCTAGCATCCGCCCCCCTGCGCCCCAGTTGTCCGATTGGGGCGACCGCCGGTGCCAGCATCCCGGTGCTGGCACCGCCCCCCGAGGAAGCAGTTCCATGGCCAGCCGTGCCAAGCATCAGAGCCGTTCGGATCGGGATTCCGACTCGATGGAGGCGGTCAAGCCGCTCGTGGTCCTCGTGCTCTTCGGCACGATCCTCTACGGCGCCTATTCCGTGGTCCAGAAAGGCCCCTCGGCCGATGGCACCGCGCCGACGGCTTCCGCGGAGGCACCGGCCTTCGCGCCTCCCGCAGTCGAGATCGCCTCCCCCGCTCCTGCCCCGCCGGCCGCTCAGGTCGCACCGCTGGCCCCGCCGGCCTCGACGATGCCACCCCCGGTCGTCGCCGCTGCAGTGCCGGCACCGATCACGGCGCCGGTTCCCGTCGCACCCGCCGTCGCCACGCAGGCAGCGTTGCCAGCGATGCCTCCGGTGAATGAGCCCTTCGCCCCTCCCCCGCCGCTGCCCACCGCGGCGCCGGCGGCCTTGCCGCTGCCATCAGCCCCAGTGGCCGTCGCTGCCGCTGCGGGAGCCGCGCTGGGTGCCGTCGCTGCCGAGGAAGCTGCGCGCGTCTCGCCATCCGCACCCACCTACCTCACCGCCGAATCGGCCCCACCCCCCGCGCAAGACAGCGTCGCCGCCTCCGCCCCCACCGCGGTCGCTGGCGCTCCGCTCGATCGGCCCGATCGATTCGCCACGCTCGCGCCTCCCACGGCGGCCGCGGCCACCGCCCTCGCCCCGCCCCCATCGTCGGCCGCGTCCGGCTCATCGGCGGCATTTGCCACGGCCTGGGCCGATGCCCACGACAAACTCGCCGCGGGCCGCTACGCCGAGGCCCTTGCGGCCCTCTCCGTCTGGTACGACGACCCCTCGCTCGGCCTCGAGGAGAGCCAGCGGCTCGAAGACCTGCTCGGTCAACTCGCCGGCACGGTGATTTATTCACAGCAGGATCTGCTGCTTCCGCCGCATGTCGTCGCCGCCGGCGAGACATTGCCCGCGATTGCCACGCCGCTGGGCGTGTCGTGGCAGCTGCTCGCGAAGATCAACGGCATCGCGGACCCTCAGCATCTGGTGCCGGCCGAACATCTCAAACTGATTCGCGGCCCGTTCGACGCCGTGGTGAGCGTCTCGAGACGCCGACTCAGCCTGCAACTCGGAGGCAACTACGCCGGTAGTTTCCCCGTCGTGGTCGGCCGCCAGTTTCTCGGCCGGGTGGGCAGCTCACTTCCGGTCGTCGAGATCCGCCGCGGGGCCGGTCGCGATGTGCAGGCCGTCACGGCCACCATGCCCGAATCAACCTCCCTGAAGCCCTCGCTGCTGCTGGGCGACGGGATGGTGATCGAAGCCGCCGAGGATCCGGGAATCGCCAACGACATGTCGCCGGCCACGAGCCTGATCATGTCGGTCCGCGATCTCGAAGAGCTCTTCGACATTCTGGGGCCGGGCTCGCGGGTGCTCGTGCGGCAATAAGGCCGGGCATCGCGGCGGCCCTTCCGCCGCGGATCACGACCAGAGCATGGCGGGATACTCGCCGTCGTGAACGAGCTTCGCCAGGCTCTGCTGGACGATCGCCTTGTCGTCACTGTAGGTCGCGCCAAACCAGCTGGATGTCGTCCGCAGCACCTCGCAGGTCGCTTGCCGTGACTTCACGAGCTCGCCGACCGACATCGGGATGTAGCACTCGCTCTTCGGCTCCGAGCCGTGCGCGGCCAGAAACTCGCGGAAGCTGCCTTCGAGCTGGCCGAACACGTGCGGCGTGAAGCCGAACATGTTCATCGACACGGGCTCCTTGCCAGTGAGCACCGTCACGCCAGCCGGTCCAGTATCCTCGGCGCCGGCGGCGGTCCTGCGGATCTGCGTCAACTCCCGGATGGTGGTGAGAAACCCGCACTCGTCGGTCTGACACACGCCACGTGCCACGGTGCCGTGGTCGGAGAGCGTGTTTTCCAGGGTGAAGCCGACCATGCAGTAGGCCGACGAGTCGGTCGTCAGGGTCGCCAGTCGGCGGCCGAGCACGGCGAACGAGTCGCGTCCGTAGAAGTCGTCGGCGTTGATCATGGCGAACGGCGTCGTGATGGCGTCCCGACCGCAGAGCACCGCATGGGTCGTGCCCCACGGCTTCGTGCGGCCCTCGGGCAGCGTGAAGCCCGTGGGCAGTCTGTCGAGCGTCTGGAAGACGCAGTCGGCATCGATCTGCCCGACGAACCGGCTCAGGACTCGCTCGCGAAAGTCGCGCTCGAAGTCTGGCCGGATCACGAACACGACCCTGCCGAACCCGGCGCGGATCGCGTCGAACACGGAGTAGTCGAGGAGTGTCTCGCCCGACGGGCCCATCGGGTCGATCTGCTTCAGTCCGCCGTAGCGGCTGCCCATGCCGGCGGCGAGGATCAAGAGGGTCGGTTTCATGGACGGGAGGATACCAAACACTTCGGGCCCGCGGCGCGTCTGCGCCGCGGGCCCGTTCGTGTCGTGCGTGGGCCCCTGGTAGACCAATCACGCCCTGCGTTCTGCGCCGGCCGACTTCGAGGCACGGTCGCGGATGGTTGGCTGAGAGACTTCGCGGGTGGTGGACAAAAGCCTTGGTCGGCTTTTACCCCAAACCGTCAGCGGACGGCCTCCTGCAGCATCTTCGAGTTGGGAATCGAGTGCCGCGACACGACGCCGTTGTCACGAGTCTCGATGATCGTGGCCACCGGACCGACTTCACGAACCGTGCCCTCGAAACCGGCCACGCTCACCGTGTCGCCCGCCTGCACCCGCTGGCGAACGTAGTAGCCGGAGAGGATGCCCGCCATCACGTCGCGGCCACCGAGGCCGAACGCCAGGGCAAAGCCGGCGGCGAGACCGGCCGACCCGATGAGGATCAGCTTCTCGAGCAGGGCAAACTGGATGCCCAGCTGATTGAAGGCCGCGATGAAGGTCAGGATCGACAGCACCCAGTAGCAGCCGCCGGCCAGGTATTCGGCATACGACAGTCCGACGCGATCGGCACTGGTCGCCACCACGCCACGGACAAAGGTCGCGGCCAAGAGGCCGACCACTACCACCACCGTCGCCACCAGCACCTTGGGGATGTAGTTGACCACTTCCTTCATCGCGAGCGACACGCTCTCGAGGCCAAGGATGCTGAAGGCAGCCATCACGAACACGCTCATCAGCAGCCAGAAGGTCAAGCCGCCGACGATCGCGGGCACCGGCCGGCGAATCCCGACGTCGTGCATGCTCTGGGCGAGGCCGCTCTTCTCGGCCGCCGTCTGGAGGCCGATCTTTTCGCTGATCACCGCGATCAGTCCGCCGACCCAGCGGGCGAGCACATAGCCCACGACGAGCACGGCCACCATCGCCACCAGCTTCGGGGCGATCATGATGACCTGGGTCCATGCCTGCGTGAAGCTGTCCACCAGCGCCTGACGCGACACGTTCACCGTCTCCCGAGCCGTTTCGGCAGCCGTCTGCCCGAGTACCACGATATCCGTCATTGTCCACGTCCTCCGTTGCCTTGGCCGTCCCTCATGGACGATCGCGGCGACCTCTGCGGGAATGAGAGAGTTGGCCCGCAACCCAACATGCTCCACCGGCAGCCGTGCCGGCGTGTGTCTTGTCTGTCAGCGACCGTCGCCGGCCGCCCCCCGTTTCGTGCCCGCGGGCCACGACCCCGTCACCGTATATCGCACCGCCGCGATCAAGGCCGTGGCCATGTGCACGACGGACCAGGCCGTTGCCCCGAGGGCGAACTCAATGACGTGCACCACCAGCAGCCGTGGGTTCAGCTTCCGCCGCACACCGGCCGTGAACGTCCGTCCCGCTGGAACCGGCGGCACCGCCACGTCGGCAAGCTGGTCGAGCACATCCATCTGCCACGCCCCCGGCAGGTTCGGTCGTCGGCACCTCGCCGTCGCCGTCCCGCCTCACTCAATCTGTTGCCGCTGCCCGTCGGTCTGTCACGGATTTTTTTCGAGCCCTATTTTCAAGGTTTTTTCTGCCTGCCGCGAGGCAGGGGCATGGGCAGTTCCGAGCCGTGCGTCAGGGCTGCCCGCGGCCTCACGGCCAGTCCGCTTGTACCGGAGCCCGCAGCCTTACGGCCGATCGGCTGGCACCGAAGCCCTAAACCAGTTCAGCGCGGCGGCGTGGACTCCAGCACCTTCGCGGTGTCGGCCAGCCCCCCCGCGGCGGCGAGGGCCTGGAGGTAGTCGATCGTGACGTTCATCGCTTCGTCGAAGTAGAAATCGCGGCGCACGACGGGCTTCTTTTGCATCTCCATCTCTTCGAGCTTCTTCTCCTCCTCGTCTTCGGCTGCCTTGCCCTCGTTCCACTGCTTCTCGAACTCGGTCTCGACGAGCGAGATCGTCTTCTCGTCCTTTCGCTTCTCGTAGCGGGCGATGTCGTTCGAGAGCTTCACGAAATCCTTGTTATCGACCACCCGCCGGGCCGACTCCTCGCGAAGCCGGGCCACGATCGCGTCGCTCACCCGGCCGGTCGGCTGGAAACTGGCCCGCGGCACCTTGTCGAAGGTGAGCGCGTGATCGAGGTCGCACTCGCCGATCGGAAGGTGCGACGTGATGCTGGGCAACTCCACATCGCTGAGCACGCCCTCGAGTTGGGTGCTGTCGCCCGACGGGCGATAGAACTGCTGGATCGTCACCTTGATCGCACCGAGCGAAGGAGCGTTGTCGAATCGTGGAAACAACTGGCGGCCCACGTCGAGGAGCGTCTGCACCGTGCCCTTGCCGTGGGTCGACTTGTCGCCCACGATCAGCCCGCGGCGATAGTCCTGAATGGCGCCGGCGAGGATCTCGCTGGCACTGGCGCTGAACTTGCTCGTGAGCACCACCAGCGGGCCATCCCACGACACCCCGGAATCGACGTCGTCGTAGGGGCGGACCTGCTTGTCGGCATCCTTGATCTGCACCACCGGCCCCTTGTCGATGAACA
>JBPCTA010000180.1:0-8537 GCA_051006595.1 Pirellulales bacterium | reverse complement strand
ACCTCCAGGCCCCGGCGGGCGGCGGCGGCGGCGGCGAGCGCCCGGATGCGGGCATCACCCGTTTCCAGGTCATGGTCGTTCGACGCCCGCAGGTCGATCGTGAACGTCGCCGCTGCGGGAATCACGTTGACCGCGTTGGGCTCCACGGCGATCCGTCCGACCGTGGCCACGGCATGCTCTCCGAGGGTGTCGGGCAGGCATTCGACGGCCGCGATCACCTCGGCTGCTCCGGCAAGCGCATCGTGGCGATCGTTCATGCCGGTCGATCCGGCATGGTTGGCGACGCCGCGGAACGACACCGCATACTGTCGCCGGCCGTTGATCGCCGTGACGAGAGCCACGCGGTCGTCCCGCTTCCACATGGCGGGCCCCTGCTCCACGTGCACCTCGATGAAGCCGGCGTACTCGGCGGCCCGCAGGCCCTCGCCCGCGAGCCGGTCTGCCCCCGCCCCATGCGGCCCGCCGGCTTCCCAATAGGTAAGCCCCTCGCGATTCCGCAGCGCGGCAAGCGCGGCGGCGTCGAGCGTGCCCGCCCAGCCCCGACTGCCGAGCATGCCGAGACCAAAGGTCGTGCCCTCCTCCTCGGCAAAGATCACGACCTCGAGCGGCAGATCATGGCGGCCATCCTCGTGCGCCGCCCGCAGCACCTCGAGCGGTGCGACCACGCCGACGACGCCGTCGAAGTCGCCCCCGTGAGGCACGCTGTCGACGTGGGATCCGCTGAGCCACACCCGGCTCGACCAGTCGATCGCGGCCGGGCGAATGTGCGCATTGCCCGCGGCGTCGATTCTCCACCGACAGCGGGCCTGCTCGGCCTGGGCGAGACAGTAGTCGCGGGCCTCCCGCCAGGCGGAAGAGAACGTGGGCCGATCGGCTCCCGCACCCATCGCGCCGGCACACCGGGCGATGGCGGCGATATCGTCGGCCAGCCGTTCTGCTCGGATGGGCATCGCGGGGGACCCTCGATTATTTTCCGAACTCGCGCCGCCATTCGTGGCCGGTACGTTCCATCTCGCTGGCGGCCGCGGTCCGCCGCATGCGGTGCAACGTGGGCATCCCGAGCGCCCACTCCTGCATCCAGTCGCGGGCAAACTCCCCTCGCTCCGTCTCGCGGAAGATCTCGCGGATCGCCTCCTCGTTGACCACCCGCGGGCCCCGGGTGCGGATCGCGAACTCGGCCGTGCGGCTGCACCGCCGGCTCACGTATTCCTCGATGCCAACCTCGTCCATCACGTCGATCACGCTGCGGAGCGAGCGGATCGCCTTCGCGTAGGCGAAGCTCGGCGGATAGCCGTTGTCGACCATGGTTTGGAAGCAGAGCCGCATCAACTGGATCGCGCCACCGTAGAGGATCTGTTCCTCGAAGTTGTCTCCTTCGGTCTCGTGCTGAAAGCTCATCTCCACCACGCCGGCCCGCGTGCTGCCGACTGCCTTGGCGATCGCCAGCGCGATCTCGCGGGCGTTGCCAGTGGCGTCGTGGTCGACCGCGACGCAGCCATACACGCCCTCGCCGGCGAGGTACTTCTGCCGCACGAACACCCCCGGGGCATTGGGCACGAAGAGCACCGTGTTGACGTCCTTCGGAGGCTGGATCGCCCCGTAGAGCACGTTGAACCCGTGGCAGAAGCAGAGCGTCTTGCCGGCGGCGAGGTGTGGCGCGATGTCGGCCTTGTAGATCGGCGGCTGCGCGGGATCGGCGAGCTCGATGAGGAGCACATCGGCTCGCTTCGTGGCCTCGCCGATCGAATAGGCCGCGAAACCGTCGGCCACGGCCTGGGCTCGGCTCGGCGATTCCTCCGCCGGCCGCGTGCCGACGATCACGGTCACGCCGCTGTCGCGGGCGTTGGCGGCCTGCGCCTTGCCCTGGATGCCGTAGCCGATGACCGCCACGGTCTTGCCGGCCAGCGGCGCCATATCGACGTCGGCATCGCGGTAGATCTTGTCCATAACAGGCTCCTCTGGTGGTGCAGTTGGGGGGCCGTGGGGGCGGCGACCGGCGGGCTACACGGGGATGTCGCGGTTGACGTTCTTGTAATAGAGGTATTTCGAGGCCACCGGCCCGGTCGCATAGAACGACTGCGGCACATAGGGCCCCATCCAGATGAAATCGTCTTGCTCGACCTCCATCCAGGCGTCGTCGAGGTAATAGAGTCCCTTGCCCTGGAGAAACCAGAGGCCGTGCTCCATGACGTGGGTCTCGACGACGGGCAGACTGTGGCCGGGGGCGAACGTGAAGATGTTCATCGCCAGGTCATAGGGCAGCTCGTCCGGGATCAGGGTCTGGAGCAGGGCGCCCTCGTCTCCCATGTAGACAGTGGCCGGCACATCGGCCGCCGAGCCGATCAAAAGGCCCGGGGCCGCGACGCCGGCGAGGGGCTCGTAGGCCTTCTTCAGCAGAATCACCCGACTGTCCGAGGTGGCCTTCGCCGCATAGCTCGCGGTCGGCGGCATGAGGGCATAGCCCCCGGCAGCCAGCGGATGCCGCTTGCCATCGATCGTGAGGTCGATGCTCCCCGACACCGCGTAGAGAAAAGTCTCCACGCGGCCGTCGGCCTGAGCGCCGCCCCCCTGACCGGCCCGCGGATCGAGCAGGCACTCCACAAACCCGGCTCCGAGCGCGGGCGACGCCAGCACGCGGGCCTCCACGCCCGGCCAGTGGGGCAGCCGCGAGCAGGGATAGCCCTCGAGCGGAAACAGGGCGAATCGCTGACGCACGCGGCCGCGGCCATGAAGCAGTTGGTGTTGGGCTCGCATACGGCACCTGGCGAAGAATGGGACGAAAATGAACTGGCACGCGTGGCGAGGAGTATAGGTTGCGCTCTCCACCCGCGCAAACTCTGCTTGCCGCCCCTCCCGCACGTACGTGACAATCCCGAGTCTGCCCGCCAACGCTTTGCCCCACCCTCCCGGCGCTTTATCCGACCATGAGTGTTTTCGTCTTCGGCCACCGTAATCCCGACACGGATGCGATCTGTTCGGCCATTGCCTATGCGGATCTCCTGCAGCAGACCACGCGGCCCGATGCCGTCGCTGCCTGCTGCGGCGCGCCCAACAAGCGCACGGAATACGTCCTCGAACGGGCCGGGCTCGCCCCGCCGCGGATCATCATGGACGTGCGGCCGTCTGCCGAGGATCTCTGTCGCCGAGCGGTGGTGACGGCATCGTTTGGTGAGTCGTTTCATGAGGTCTATCAGCGGATGCAGGCTGCCGACCTTCGGGCGATTCCCGTCGTCGATGAGGACCGCCGCGTGCAGGGCGTGCTCTCCGTGCTCGATGTCATGGGGCTCTTCTTCCACAACGAAAACGACCCGGTCAAGTCGCGGACTGTGACCACCTGCCTGCGGAAGATCACCGACGTGCTCGGGGCCGGCTACCAAAACGTCGTCGATCCCGGGCAGACCGACGAACTGATGGTGATGGTGGGCGCGATGAGCGCCGAGGGCTTCACCGAGCGGATGAGGCAGTTTGCCGCAGAGCGGCTGATCGTCGTCTGCGGCGACCGCCCGACCATTCATCTCCCGGCGATCGAGCACGGCGTGCGGGTGCTGGTCGTCACCGGGGGCTTCACGCTCTCCTCGGGCCTCGTCGAACTGGCGAAGCTCCGCGGAGTGTCGGTGATCACGAGCCCCTTCGACACGCTCAACACGGTGCTCCGCATCCGCTCTGCGCAGTTTATCGATCCCGTCGTCGAGCGCGACGTCGTCACCCTCGACGGCAAGGCGAGTCTCGCCGAGGCCCGGGGCATCGTGGAGCGGTCGTCGCAGCCGGTATTTCCCGTCGTCGGCGACGACGGGCGGCTGATCGGCTACTGCTTTAAGACCGACATCATGAATCCGCCGAAGCCGCAGCTCGTGCTCGTCGACCATAACGAGCTCGCCCAGGCCGTGGCCGGTGCCGAAGACGCGGAGATCGTCGAGGTGCTCGACCATCATCGGCTCGGCGGAGGGCTGAAGTCGACGCAGCCGATCCGGTTCATCAACGAGCCAGTGGGCTCCACCTGCACGCTCGTGGCCCGCCAGTTTCGCGCGGCAGGGCTCGTGCCGGGGCACGACATCGCCCTCTGCATGGCCTCCGGGATCATCTCCGACACGCTGTTTCTCCGCTCCCCCACGACCACCGACACCGACCGCGAAATTCTTGCCTGGCTCCGCGGACTGTGCGAGATCGATCTCGACGACTACGCCCGCGAGTTTTTCGAGATCGGGTCGGCGCTCCGGTCGAAGCCGGCGGCGGGGGTGATCAGCGAAGACTGCAAGGAGTTCAGCGAGCAGGGGGTGCGATTCTCGATTTCGCAGATCGAGGAGACCGGCTTCGATCTTTTCTGGGAGCGAAAAGACGAGCTTCGCACGGCACTCGAGGATTTTGCAGCCCGACACCGGCTCGACTTCTCAGCCTTGCTGGTCACCGACGTCGTCGCACAGGGATCGTTGCTTCTGCTCTCCCACGAGTCAGAAGCCTGGGACGACATCAACTATCCGCGGCTTGACCGCGGCCTCTATGAGCTCAAGAACGTGGTCAGTCGCAAGAAGCAACTGCTGCCGCTCCTTTCGCAACTGCTCGCGCCCCACACGCTGCTGAAGTCCTAGCAGGCTGTGAGACAACGGTCATGGATGACTTTGTCCACGGACAGCTCGCGTGGTGAACTGCCCAAGGCCAGCGCTCGCTCAGGACGGCCGGGCGGTGCCGTAGCGGTCGGCCAGAAAGTTGACAATCGCCGTCGGACCGGAGACAAACGCCCGCCCCATGGACAGGGGCACGCCGGCAGGCTGGTCCCCTTCGGCCAGGACGAGCACTGGGCAGGACTGGTGTTCTTCGCCGACGAGCGCCACGACCTCGGTCCGCGGGCGTGGCACGTCGACCTGGCGGATATCGAGTTGGGCCGCGACATCGGGGTAGTAATGCAGGATGCCTGCCACCGTCGCACACTCGGGGCAGTAGGCTCCCTCGGGGCCGTGCTTGGCGTCCGGGAAACCGGCTCGGAGCAGAAACAGAATCGGCTTGTGGGTCGGCATCGGGCAGGAGTCCGAGGGCTGGTGAGACATCCGCTACGGCCACCGACTGGAAAGGCCAGTCCGTGTTCACGGCTGTCAGCGAATGACTTTGATCTTCTGAACGTTCTACAACACTTCCCGTCGCCGCGCCAAAACCGGGCAGTCGAGCGTTCCGGACGTCTGCGCGGGCAGGTCACGGCGAAACTCCGGCTCATTCCGCCCCCTGCCGCTGGGACCGATTCTGCTAGAACGTGCCGCCGGAGAGACACCGTCTGTGACTTGTGCAAGGGAGTGCACCGTGCCTGTTCGCTTGTACCAGCACATCCTGTCCGGTTGCCTCATGCTGGCCGCACATCATGCGGTGGCAGGGGGCGAATGGCCTTGGTTTCGCGGACCGGGGGCTCGGGGCGTCGCCGCCGATGATCCGCGACTGCCCGCGCGGTGGAGCGACACGGAGAACGTGCGCTGGAAGGCAGCGATCGAGGGCCGCGGCTGGTCGTCGCCGATCGTCTGGGGCAATCGGGTGTTTCTCACGTCCGCGGTCACGACCGATCCGCTCGATGATCCGCGGAAGGGCCTTTACTTCGGTGGCAATCGCGAGGAGCCGCCGGAGACGGAGATCCGCTGGATCGTGACCTGCCTCGACGCGCGGACGGGCATGACGCTCTGGGAAACGCAGGTGGCTCGCGGCCGGCCGCCGGGTCCGATCCATCTTAAGAATAGTTACGCCTCCGAAACTCCCGTGACCGACGGCTCCCGGGTCTACGCCGCGTTCGGCAACGTCGGGGTCTTCTGCCTCGACATGGAAGGCAACCGGGTCTGGGAATCCCGCCGGCTGCCCCGCGAGATGCGAACGGGCTGGGGCCCCGCCTCGTCGCCAGTGCTCCACGCCGGGCGACTCTACATCGTCAACGACAACGAAGAGGATTCCTCGCTCTCGGCTCTCGACGCCCGCACCGGCGCCGAGATCTGGCGGGTGCCCCGCGACGAGAAGAGCAACTGGTCGACACCATTCGTCTGGGAGAACGGACTTCGCACCGAGCTCATCACGCCCGGCACCGGCAAGACGCGGGCCTACGATCTCGGAGGGCGGCTGCTGTACGAACTCGGCGGAGCGTCGGCGATCACGATCGCCACTCCCTACGCCGCCCACGGACTCCTCTACGTGAGCTCGGGCTTCGTACTCGACCGATCGCGGCCGATCTGGGCGATCCGGGCAGGCGCCACGGGCGACATCACGCTCCGCGACAATGAGACGGCAAGCCCTGCGGTCGCCTGGAGCCGCAACGATGCGGCGCCCTACAATCCCGGCACCCTGGTCTACGGCGACGAGCTTTATGTGCTCGCCGACCGCGGCCTCATGGCCTGCTATGACGCCCGAACGGGCACGCAGCACTACCGCAAGGAGCGGCTTCCCGAGGGCCGGGCCTTCACGGCCTCGCCGTGGGCCTTCAACGGGATGGTGTTTTGTGCGAACGAGTATGGCGAGACCTTCGTGATCCGAGCGGGGCCACGGTTTGAGCTGCTGCATCGCAATCTGCTCGCCGACGACGACATGATCATGGCATCGCCGGCAATCGCCGACGGCCGGCTGTTTCTCCGCACCGATCGGCGGCTGTATTGCCTCGAAAATCCTCCGGCATCTGATCCGTCTCCTCCGTGAGCCGTGGGGTCGCCGTACAAGCCCAACGCCGTGAGGCGTGGGGTGAATCTGTGATCGACTCGGATACCGAGCGGATTGCCCGCGGCCTTACGGCCGGTCGGCTTTTACGAGCGCTGGCGGCGGGTGTCCATGTCGAACCCACTGGACAAACGACGCCGACTCGCCCGAAGCAAGGCTCCGCGCTAGAATCCGTCGCTCGTTGGATGGCACACCTTTTCCCGGCAGGCATGCCCGTCGCGTCTGCCGGGGTCTGCCATGCACCGCCCACCGCTCAACCGGATCGCCTTCGTCGGGAACTACGTGCCGCGGCAATGCGGGCTGGCGACTTTCACCCGCGATCTTCGCGGCGCGGTGGCCGAGGCCCGGCCCGACTCCGAGTGCCTCGTCGTGGCGATGACCGAGCAGGGCTGCTCCTACGAGTATCCCGCCGAGGTTCGGCTGGCGTGCGATGACGCCGACCCCGAGGCCTCGCGGCGGGCGGCTGAGTGGCTCAACCTTTCCAATGCCGACGTCGTCTCGCTGCAACACGAATACGGCATCTTCGGCGGCACGGCCGGCAGCCATGTGCTGCACCTGCTCCGCGACCTGCGGATGCCCGTTCACACCACGCTCCATACCGTGCTCGCGCGGCCCGGAGCCGATCATCACCGAGTGATGGAGGAGGTGCTCCACCTCTCGGCCCGCATCGCCGTCATGACCGAACGCGGCCGAGAGCTGCTGCAGACCGTCTATGGGATCGCGGAGGAGCGGATCGACGTGATTCCGCACGGCATTCCCGAGACGGCGTTCGTCGATCCTGCGGATCAAAAGGGGCGTTTTGGGGTCGCTGGAGCCGACGTGCTCCTCACGTTCGGGCTGCTCTCGCCCAACAAGGGGATCGAGCACGTGATCGCCGCCATGCCGGAGATCGTCTCCAGACACCCGCACGCGGTCTATCTCGTCGTGGGGGCCACCCATCCGCATCTGATCCGCGACCAGGGAGAACGCTACCGCGAGTCGCTCGTGCAGATGGCGGCCGAACTCGGGGTGGCGGAGCACGTGGTCTTCCATGACCGCTACGTCGACATGGAGGAGCTCCTCGGCTTCATCGGCGTGGCCGACATCTACGTGACCCCGTATCTCAACGAAGAACAGATCACGTCGGGAACCCTCGCCTATGCCTTCGGCTGCGGCACCGCGGTGCTCTCGACGCCCTATTGGCACGCCGCTGAACTGCTCGCCGACGGCCGCGGAATCCTGGTGCCCTTTCTCTATGCAGCGGCGATCGCCCGTGAGGGCTGCGGCCTTCTTGCCGACTCGGGAAGGCGACACTCCCTGCGAAAGCGGGCTTGGCTCCTGGGGCGCGACATGGTCTGGCGCCGCGTCGCCGAACGCTATCTCGATGCCTTTGCCACGGCGCGACTGTCCACGATGGTCAGGCCATCCCGCGACACAACGGCCTGCGTGCAGTCGGCGCCCTGCCGCAGCCTGCCCGCGCTCGCGCTCGAGCACGTCTGGCGGCTCACCGACACGACCGGGATCCTGCAACACGCCACCTTTGACATTCCGGCCCGCGACGAGGGCTACTGCACCGACGACAACGCCCGCGCACTCGGACTGATGGTGCTGATCGAGGATCTCGGCATGGGCTCGCCGCGAACCGCCCGGGCTGCGACGACCTATGCCTCGTTCGTCGGCCATGCCTTCAACCCGGCGACCGGACGATTCCGCAACTTCATGGACTATTCCCGCTGCTGGCTCGATGACTCGGGCTCGGACGACTGCCTCGGCAGGGTCATTGTGGCCTTGGGCACGTGCATCGGACGGTCGCGCTCCGCGGGCCTGCGGGCCTTCGCGATGCGGTTCTTCGAGCCGGCGATTCGGGCCGCGCTTCCCGCCACCAG
>JBPCTA010000179.1:0-16710 GCA_051006595.1 Pirellulales bacterium | reverse complement strand
CGTCCGAACCGTTCCCTGCGTCTGCAAAGCCGTGAAGTGGAACTCGCCGCTCTATGGCATCGAGGGGCGGGGCTGGTTCCTGGGCTATCACTGCTTGACGAAGTACGTGAAAGTTTGCTTCTTCCGCGGCGCGGCCCTCAGCCCGATGCCACCGGGGGCGTCGAAGCAGAAGGACATCCGATACGTCGACATCCATGAGACGCCGCCTTTCGATGAGGAACTCATGGCAGAGTGGATCCGCCAGGCAGCCGAGTTGCCGGGGTGGATCCCATGACGCTGAGCCAGGTGGTGCCATCGGCTGGCGGGCATGTGCTGGCATCAGTGTCAGTGCCGCCAGCCTCGATGCCTCCGCCAGCGCACCTGGTCCCCCCGTCCGTGAGCTCGTAGTCCCGCCAGAGATTGACCATGGATTCGTCGCCGTGCAGGCCATCGCTGCCGTTTGGCTGCTCCAGGTTTTGCTACGCTATCGCCTGCAGTCTTGAACCGACGCCGTGGCTGCCGGCTCTCCGACAGGGGGAACTATGTCCATGAGGCGACCCAGGGGTGGCGGCGTATCGCGGCGTCGATTTCTGAAGCAGGGGATCGCTGCCGGCACCGCCGCCGCGGTCGCGCCTGTCGTGATTCCCTCGTCGGCTCTCGGGCTCGACGGCGCAACGCCGCCGAGCGAGCGGATCCGGGTGGCCGGCATCGGCATCGGCCGTCGCGGTGAATACGATCTCGGCTGCTTCCTGCAGCAGCCCGACGTGCAGTTCGTCGCGGTGTGTGATGTGAAGGAGGCCCGGCGAGCTGCCGTGAAGGGCATCGCCGACAAGCATCACGGCACCGCCGACTGCCGCACCTATCGTGACTTCCGCGAACTCCTCGGCCAGCCTGACATCGACGCCGTGCTGATCGCCACCGGCCCCAACTGGCATGGCCTGATGGCGATGCTCGCCGCGAAGGCCGGCAAGGACGTCTACTGTGAAAAGCCCTGCACCAAGAACATCGCGGAGAGCCTCCTGCTTCGCGACACGATGCGACGGTGCGGCACTGTTTTCCAGGCCGGCACGCAGCGGCGAAACCTGCCGCACTTCGCCTTCGCCTGTGAACTGGCCCGCACCGGCCGGCTGGGGCGGATCACCCGGGTCTACGCGCACCCGGCCGGGATGAAGGCGTCGAGCAGCGGCTGGCTGCCGGAGGAGCCGCTGCCGGATCAGGCGGTGGCCGACTGGGACATGTATCTGGGCCCCGCTGCCTGGCGGCCGTTCAACTCCAAGACGCTCGCCGACGGCTTCAACTTTGAAAAAGGCGGCGGCCTCGTTGGCGGGGGCGTGCTCGAGTGGGGATCACACTGCGTGGACCTCTGCCAGTGGGCCGTGAATGACTGCCTGCCGCCGGTGGATTACGCGCCGCCGGTCGATGGCCAGCTCGTCTGCCGATACGCCAACGGCACGGAGCTCGTCTTCCGGGAAAAGGACTGGATCCCCCTCGGCTCATGCCCCGTGCGTTTTGAAGGGGAGACCGGCTGGGTCGAGGCGGGTGACAGCGGGAAGATGGTGCTCTCGTCGCCCGAACTGATGGCTGGTCGGAAGGTCGAGGAGATCGGCGGCTATCCGGCCACGTTCCACGTCCGCGACTTCCTCGACTGCGTAAAGACCCGCGGCACGCCCAAGGGCAATGCCGCCGCCGCCTGCAACGCCCACATTGCCTGCCACGCGGCCAACGTGTCGCTCTTTCTCGGCCGGCCCGTGCGACTCGATACCGATGCATGGCGATTTGCCAACGACGACGAGGCGAATCGACTGCGGTCGGAGTCGCTGCGTGAACCATGGAGACTCTGATCATGCAGCGAACTCACACGCCACGGATGCCCCTCGGCATGCGGCTGGCGATCGGTCTCTTCGTGCTGGGCATGGCGGGCCTGATGGTGGGCCATGCCCCGGCAGAGGATGCGGCTGCGAAGACCCGGGAGCAGCCGCTCGTGGCGGTGCTCCGTTCGGAGACGCCCGAGGCCGACAAGGCCCTCGCCTTCAAGGGCTTGGCCGTTGTGGGATCGCCCGCCTGCGTGGCCGACGTGGCCACGTATCTGGGCAACGAGCGGCTGGCGTCGTGGGCGCGGATCACGCTCGAGGCGATTCCAGGCGAGGAGGCGTCTGCCGCACTTCGCAACGCGACGCAGACCCTCTCCGGCCGGCTGCTCGTGGGTGCGATCAACTCGCTCGGTGTGCGGCGTGATGCGGCCGCTCGGACGGTGCTGGAGACGCGGCTGGGGGATGCCGACGCCGACGTCGCCGCTGCGGCGGCTGCGGCGCTGGGCAAGATCGGCAGCCCCGAGGCCGCGACGGTGCTCATGCGGGCGGTCGCTGCCGGGCCACCAGACCCCGAGACAGTGGCCGAGGCCTGTGTCGTCTGCGGCGAGCGGCTGCTTGCCGATGGAGACCGGTCCGCGGCGCTCGCCCTCTTCGATGCCGTGCGGAAGAGCGCGGTCTCTGAGCAGCGGAGGGCGGAAGCCACGCGGGCAGCGATTCTCGCCCGGGGACGCGACGGGATTCCGCTCCTGATCGCCCTCCTTCGATCCCCATCCCGGCGGCCGTTCACCATGGGTCTGGGTACGGCCCGCGAGCTTGCGGCCGGTCCGAACCGTGATGCGGCGCTGGCGTATGAGGTCGATCTGGCCCTGCTCGGCACGCTTGTCGGCACCGATGGTGGCAGCGGTGAGCCAGCACTTGGCTCGGAGCGGATGTCACTCGTGATCGACCTCCTGGCCGATCGCAATCCGCAGGGGGCCGGCAAGGCCGTGCAGCAGGCGCTTCTGGAGGCAGCAAGCGGAAGCGAAACGGCTGTTGCAAAGACGGCGATCCGGGCCCTCGGCCGCTGCGGCGATGCGGCCTCCGCGGCACGGCTCCTCGAGATCGCTGCCGCCGGTGACCCAGGCATTCTGGCCGCTGTTCGCGAGGCGATCGCTGCGATGCGGGCCGAGGGAATCGACGAACTGATCATGGCGCGACTGGCCGACACCGATGCCTCAGGACTGCCGCTGGCCGTTCAACTGACTGGCGATCGCCGGATCCTGACGGCCAGCGGCAAGGTTCTGCCGCTCTTGGACCATGGTGACGCAGCGGTCCGTGCGGCCGCCTTGGCGGCGCTGGGATCGATCGTCGATCCCGCGAATCTCGGGGCGGTCGCCCGCAAGGCGGCCCTCCCGCGGGATGACGCCGAGGGCAGGCTGGCCGCGGCGGCCCTGAAGGAGGCGGCCGTGCGAATGGCCGATCGGGACGCCTGCACGGCAACCCTCTGCGAGAGTTTCCAGGCGTCCGACGCTCGCAGGAGCGTACTCATCGAGACGCTGGCCGACGTCGGCGGCTCCGCGGCCCTGGCGGCTGTGGCTGCGGCGGCCGAGTCGGGCGACGCTCCCCTTCAAGACGCCGCCACGCGGGTGCTCGGCAAGTGGATGACGGCCGACGCAGCTCCCGTGCTCCTCGATCTGGCGACGAGCGATGCGGCGGGGCCATACCGCGGCCGGGCGCTGAAGGGTTATCTCAGGATCGCTCGGCAGTTCGCGCTGCCGGAGGCCGAGCGGGCGGCGATGTGCCGGAAAGCCATGGCCGCCACCGACGATCCGGCCGATCAGAAGGCCATCATCGAAATCCTCATGCGATATCCGCATGCGACGACGCTCGCGGTAGCCAGGGAGGCGACGTCGCTGCCAGACATGACCGACGAGGCGAACGCTGCCGTCACAGCGATCGAAGCCAAGCTCGCGACGCCTGCAGGCACGAAATGACCCCCTGGTTTCCCATTCCTGTCTGCTGGCTCCTGCTGATGGCGGCGGTCACTCCCGTGGACGTCGTCGCGGAGGTGGCGTTCGAGAAGCAGATACTCACCGAGCGGTTCGTGGCCGAGGGCTGCGCCGTCGCCGACTTTGACCGCGACGGCCATGCCGACATCACGGCGGGCAACCTGATCTGGCACGGGCCGGACTTTGCACGCACGACCGAGTTCACACCGCCGGCCGACAATCCCTCGGGCCCGTCCAAGACGCCCTACGACCCCGCCCGCGGCTACTCCGATTATTTCCTCGCCTTCGGCCACGACTTTACGGGCGACGGCTGGAGCGACATCCTCGTCTACGGTCTGCCGGGTGAACCAGCGCACGTGTTCGTGAATCCTCAGGGCAAGGCTGGGCATTGGCAGAAGCACGCGATTTTCGACGTCGCCGACGGCGAGTCGCCCGGTCTTGTGGATATGACGGGCGACGGCAGGCCAGAACTACTCGTTCATTCAAGCGGCCTCGTGCAGCCGCCGGAGGCGAAGGGCCAGGCGGGCGGCCAGCTCGGCTTCGCCGAGATCAACTGGGCAAGCCCGCTCGACAAGGCTCGCTTCCATCCGATCACGCCGCGATCCCCGGAGAACGACGCGAAGTACTTCCGCTACACGCACGGCTACGGGGCGGGCGACGTGAACGGCGATGGCCGCCTCGATCTCGTCACGAAGGACGGCTGGTTCGAACAGCCCGCCGACCGTGACGCGGCGATCTGGCCGTTTCATCCGGGGCCGTTCGGCCCACCCGCCGCCCGCGGTGGCGCCCAGATGCTCGTGCTGGACGTCAACGGCGACGGTCGGAGCGACGTGATCACGAGCTACGACGCCCACGGCTGTGGTTTCGGCTGGTACGAACAGCGCGGCGACGGCTCGTTCGTGGAGCATCGGGTCATGGGGGCCACTCCCGAGGAGAACGAACAGGGCATTTCATTCAGTCAGCTTCATGCCCTCGCGGCAGCCGATATCGACGGTGATGGACAGGTCGATATCGTCACCGGCAAACGCCGCTGGGCCCACGGCGTGAGCGGCGACATTGATCCCAACGCCCCGCCGGTGCTGTACTGGTTTCGCCTGGAGCGGGCCGGCTCCGGCGGCCCGCGATTCGTGGCCCATGAGATCGATGCTGACAGCGGCGTGGGCACGCAGGTCACCGTGGCCGATCTCGATGCCGACGGCAAGGCCGACGTGGTGGTGGCCAACAAGCGGGGCGTGTTTGCCTTTCGGCAGAAGTGATGGAGCCGGCGGCAGCGAGCGGAGGACGGCCGACAACGCGATTGCCAAGGTTACCGCTCGTTTGCCCGGCGGATGCGCTCGTTCGACTGGCGAATGCGCTGGTTTGCCCGACGGATGCAGTAGACCGCCGCATCGGTGCGGAGGTAGACCGAATCCTCGACGGCGGCGGGGGTGGCGAAGATTCGGCCGTCGAGATGGTTCGTGGCCAGGATTCTCGGCTCAGCGTCCGGGCCTGAGCCTGGCTCGATGACGAAGGTGTCGCCATCACGATTGCCGACGTAGATCCGGCCGTCGGCGCAGAGCGGCGATGACGAGACGTTGCCGCCAAGCCGAAGCGTCGCGACCCCTGAACCGGTACGGGCGTCAAGAAACGTCGCCACGCCCTTGTCGTTCACCATGCACAGCCGGTCGCCCACGACGAGCGGCGACGGCATGCTCGGCGCGCCTTTCTTCTCCTGCCAGACGATCTCGGCGCCGCTGCCGTCAGCGGCCAGTTTCACGGCCAGCAGTCGCGGCTGGTTGAAACTCGTGCTCATGAAGAGGAGGCCGTGGGCGGCGATTGGCCGTGGCACCACCGAAAAGCCGAGCTCGCCATAACTCATCCGCCAGCGCTCTTCTCCGGTGTTCGGATCGTATCCGTAGAGCCAGTCGGCGCCGGGCGAGACGAGCAGATCGCGGCCACCGACGGGCAGGACGAGCGGGGTGGAATAGGCCTTCTTCAGATCGGGATCGTCGCGGAGTTGGCCGCTGCGGGCTGTCTTCCAGGCCAGGGTGCCGGTGGCGGCGTCGAGGGCCGCCACGAACTGCACGTCGATGCCGTCGCAGTTCACGATCAACAAATCGTGCCAGAGGATCGGCGTGCTGCCGGGGCCATTCATGTGGTCGAGCCGCAGGTCGCGGTTGCGCCACAGGATCTCCCCGGTGGCCGTGTCGATGCAGGCGGTGCCGAAGTCGCCGAAGTGGCAGAACAGCTTCCCGTCGGCGAGCACCGGCGACGGCGAGGCATAGGAGTTGAGGGCATGGATGGGCTGCGGGTCATCGACCGTGAACAGCTCCACGTTGTGGACGAGCCGGCCCGATTCACGATCGACGCCCAGGGCCCGAAGGCTCAGGGCCCCGGCCACGTTTCGCGGCTGGCCCCCTGCCGGCTGCGGCTCACGGGTCGCCCGCTGCGCATCAGTCGCAGGCTGTTCGACGGCGGTCGTCATCCAGACGTGCCGGTCATCGAGCACCGGCGAGGACCAGCCACGGCCGGGCAGCGGGGTCTTCCAGGCGATGTTCTCCGTTTCGCTCCACGTCAGCGGCAGATCGTGCGCGATGACCGCATGCCCCTGGCCATCGGGACCACGCCACTGGGGCCAGTCCACCTCGGCACATGCCGGCCTGGCGGCCACACAGACGGCGAGCCCCAAGAGCAGCGGGCCGGCGAGGATCGTGTACCAGTCGCGTGTCATTCGCCGCCGTGACTCCGAAGAAAACCTCTAGCGTAGCACCAGCGATTTCGGGCCGCTGCCCGGAGCCCGCGCCAAAGCCCATGCCGGCGCGAATCAGTCTGAGAGGAGCCGGCGGACGGCGGCCTGCTGCTCGGCCGTGCCCACGACCGTCACTTCGTCACCGGCCGCCAGCACATGGTCGGGGCCGGGGCTCGGGATCGTGCGGCCACCCCGCCGGATGCCGATCACCGTCGCGCCCGTGGCCGAGCGGATCCTGAGCTGGCCGATCGAGCGGCCCACGGCGGGGCTCCCCTCGGCCAGTCGGCAGGCCGCCATCTCCGAGAGGCGGGAGGCATGGGGGTGAATGCGCGGCGCGGTCCTCAGGAAGCCATAGTTCTCCAGACGCATGCGGTCCACGAGGTCGTCGATGGTCGCCTCCGGCACGTCGTAGATCGAAAGCACCCGGTCGAAGAGCGACAGCGCCGTCTCGAACTCCGCGGGAATCACCTCGTCGGCGCCGAGTCCCTTGAGCTCATCGACCTCGAGCACGTATTCCGTGCGGACGAAGATCCGGACTCCCGGAGCGAGATCCCGGGCCATGCGAACGCTTCGGCGGCTGCTGGCGGCATCGGAAATCGCGATCACATAGGCCCGGGCGCGCGCGATGCCTACGCGCTCCAGGATGGCGGCCCGCGTGCAATCGCCGTAGTGGATGTCGTGACCAAACGACCGCTCGCGGCGAACGGTCTCGGGATTGAGTTCGAGCACGACGTGCGGCACGCCAAACTCGGCAAGCGCCGCGGCGAGATTCCGTCCGTTGAGTCCGAAGCCGGCGATGATCACGTGATCGGAAAGATGCGAGCCTTCGCCGGCCGGTGTCGTCTCTGCCAGCCACTGGCGGCACCACCGGGCGCGGGAGAGCCGGTCGAGCCAGCCTGGCAGCGCCGCGGCCATGAGCGGAGTGGCGGCCATCGTGATCACCGCCGCCGCGAGGAAGGTCTGGTAGTCGTCGCGCGTGAGCAGACCCGCCTCGGCGCCGCGGGAACCCAGCACGAACGAGAACTCTCCCACCTGGGCCAGCGCCATCCCGGCCAGAAGGCTCGTCCGCGGCGGAAATCCAGCGAGCATGGCGGGCACCGCCGTGGCCGCCATCTTGGCGACGATGATCGCGGCCACGGTCACGGCGACCAGGCCCATGTGGGCAACGAGAAAGCGGATGTCGAGCAACATCCCGACCGACACGAAAAACAGGCTTGCAAGGGTGTCCCTGAAGGGGAGCACTTCGGTGAAGGCCTGGTGGCCGTATTCGCTCTCAGAGAGCACCAGGCCGGCGAGAAAGGCTCCGAGCGCCAGCGAGAGGCCGACCTGCGCCGTGATCGCCGCAGTTCCCAGACAGGCCAACACAATCGTCATCAGGAACAGTTCGCGGTTTCGCAGCCGGACCACCTCATGCAGGATCCGCGGCACGAGCAAGCGGCCCGCCAGCAAGAGCATGACGACGACACCGAGCCCGATGGCCACCGACAGGAGCGGATGAGTGGCGAGCGGCGCGGCATGCCCTGTCGGCATCGCGACAGTGGTGGAAACCGCAGGTGTCACGCCCGCCGCCGTGGCGAGCAGCGGCACGGCGAGCATCGCGGCGACCACAACGAGATCCTGAAGCAGCAGCACCGCGACGGCGATGCGGCCGTGGGGCGTGGCCGTTTCACCACGATCGGCGAGAATCCTGAGCACGATCGCGGTGCTTGACATCGCGACGAGCATGCCTGCGAAGATCGCCTGGGGCAGCGAACCCAGATACCACCACGTCGCCGCCGCCACGATCAGCGTCGTGGCGAGGATCTGAGGCACTCCGATCCGGGCCATGACGGGCACCATGACGAGCAGCCGCGACAGCGAGAACTCGAGCCCTACCGTGAACAGGAGCACCACGACGCCAATTTCAGCGAGCACTTCCACGACGTGTACGTCGGCCACCAGCGACAGACCGTAGGGGCCGACGAGGACGCCGGCGACGAGTAGCCCCACCACGCTCGGCAGCTTCATCCTTCCGAACGCGAACACGACCGCCGCTGCGACCGCGAAGACCGTGACAAGATCAGCGAGAAACATCGCGCGGCACGAGGCTTGGGGTGGGGGAGTGGCGGAACAAAGAGCCTAGCAGGCTGTGGAACACGCCTGCCGGCGCTGCGAGGAACGGCGGCCGCCGAAACCCTCGGCGTTTCCGCCGGTCGCCCCATAGTGGACACAGGTCATGGATGACGTTGTCCACCGACAGCGACCGCCGCGGGCCTGAAAAAGCCACGGATTCCCGGGGCAGGCTGTCTTGGTCATCCAACTCCCCCCTGCTACCCTCCCGAGCCCCGGAGGCTGGCTCGATGAACATGCGTGGATTCCTTGGCGATCTCGTCGGCCGTGCGGTCGTGGCCGCTGGGGTCGCGATGGTTGCCGTCGCCCATGCCGGCGACGGAATCCAGGAAGCTGATGGTGAACCGCGACCATGCGAAATGAGGGTGGAGAGTGAACTCTTCGAGAATGGCGGCGATGCCCCGACGGCCCGCAGCCTGACCGTCTTCGACGAAGGGGTGGCCTGGGATTTTCTGGAGATGCCCGCCCGCAAGAATCAGGCGATGACCGTCGGCGAAATCGTGCTCCATGACCCTGCCCGGGAGCGCGTGCTCGTGATCGACCCGGTGCGGCACCTGAAGACCCAGATCGACTCGATCCGACTCGAACGGATGAGCGTGTCGCTCGCGAAGTGGGCGCGAGGCAACGACGATCGGCTCATCCGCTGGGCGGGTGGCCCCGATTTCACGCCGGGATTCACGGAGACCGACACTCGGATCGAACTCGCGGGCCCGCGGGTGCGCTATGCCGTGGCCTACGAGGAGGCGCCGTCTCCTGAGGCGGCAGGTGTCTACCGGCAGTTTGCCGATACCGCGATCCTGCTCAAAGCCCTGATGCAGCCGGGGGGTATTCCACCGTTTCCTCGACTCGCAGTGAATCGTCGGCTCGAGGATGCGGGGGCGATCCCGGCGGAGGTCACGCTCGAGATCGATTCACGGCTGACGCCGATCGGCCGGCCCGAGCGGCTGCGGTGCGTGCACACGGTGCATCCGCGACTCCTGGCAGGCGATCGCCGTCGAATCGAAGATGCCAAGGCGCATATCGCCACCTCCGACACGGTGGACCTCGCGACCTTTGTCGAGCGCGAGAGTGTCCGCGACGCCGACGGCAGCCCCGAAGCGAATGAGCCCGGTCGGTTGGAAACGCCGGGTACATGAGCTGATCACCGCGGCTCCATACGCCGTCGGTACGACTGGTCTGCGCGGATGACTTTCGCCCGTCGGCAAGAAAGTCACCCTGACCGGCCGATGTTTCCTGTGTCTCACATCTTTCCTAACCGGCCGTCTCGGGCCGCCGGCATGACGGCGGACGAAGCGGGCCGGAACGGGTCGGGCGGGACGCCGCTCTGGGCGGCGGGGGCATACGAATCGCGCTCGCGGGCAGTGCCGCGGCCGGGACGTTGACATTTGTACATCATTCTGGTTTCATGCACATTCAAACCATCATTCCGGCATTCATTAAGGGAGGGGCTCGATGCTCGTGCTTTCACGCAAGCAGAACCAACGGATTCGGGTGGGGGAGTCGGTGGTGGTCACAGTGGTCCGCGTCAGCGGCGACAAGGTGCGGATCGGAATCGAAGCTCCGCCAGACGTGCGGGTGCTTCGAGATGAACTCGACGTGGAGACGCTGGGCTGCGTCACGCTTGACTGTGATCAGATTGATGGGGCCACGCTCGATGGGGCGACCGAACTGACGATTCCCCGGCTGCTCGGCTTCGCCAGCTGAAGCCGTGATTTCTGATCTGAAATTCGGGCCGCCGGGACTGCTCAAGGTGCAGTCCCGGCGGCTCTCGAAAGGGGAATGGAGTCTGGCGACTGTCGGTTTTCCCCGGCGGAGGCCAGAATCAGTGCATGAGCGAGGCCCAGACTGATCGCCTGATCGATCCAGAGAACGACGACTTTGACGATGACATCGCCCTCGGCGGGGCGGTCTTGCTGGCCCGCGGCCGCTGGCAGTGGCTTCGTAGACTCCTGCTGGCGACGGTCGCGGCCATCGTGGTCGCGGTGACGGTGATCGCCCTGACCACGCGGCATGTGCCAGACTTCTACCGGCAGCGGCTGGCGGCTGGCGAGTTGGCAGGAGCGGCCGCGGAGCAGGCCGGGCGACGCGTGGTCAGCGACGTGTCGGCCCTCCATGCCGCATTCATCCGCGAAGGCCGCTGGGAGGCGGCGTTTACCGAAGCCGACATCAACGCCTGGCTGGCGACCGACCTCCCGCGGAATCACACCCGTCTCCTTCCGACGATGGTCTCGGCGCCGCGGGTGCGTCTGGCGCCGCAACAGGTGCAGATCGGTCTGAGACTGGGATCCGGAATCGTCTCGGCGGTCAGTTGGCTTGTGCTCGAGATTCGACTGCGCGAGCCCAACCAACTGGGCATCGTCGTCGTGGAGGCTCGCCTCGGCGGTCTCCCCCTGCCGCACGGCCCCATCCAGCGGGAAATCCGCCGGCGATTCGATCAACTTGGGATGGTGACCACGATGCGGCGACTGGACGACCGCAACGTTCTTGTGGTCTACATTCCTTCCACGCACGAGTCGGGCGGCATGAGTCATTGGCTGGAGTCGCTTTCGATCGGCGAAGGCAGCATCGCTTTTGCAGGCCACACCATCTCCGGCAGGGAGCATCGATGACGCGATTGCGATTCTTGGGGGCCGCGGGCGTGGTCTCGGGTTCACGGCATCTCGTGGAGGTGGGCGGCCGTCGCATGCTCGTCGACTGCGGCCTCTTTCAGGGTGAGAAGGAACTCCGTGAACGCAACTGGGAACGGTTTGCCGTCCCTCCAAGCAGCATCGATGCGGTGGTGCTGACGCATGGCCACATCGATCATTCTGGGTATCTGCCTCGGCTCGTCCGCGAGGGCTTTCATGGCCCAATCCTCACCACTCCGGCCACCGCCGACCTGCTGGGGCTCTTGCTCTATGACTCGGCGAAATGCCAGGCGGAAGACGCCTTCTACGCCAACCGCAAAGGCTACTCGAAACACCATCCGGCACTGCCGCTCTACGAGGAGCGAGACGTGGACCGGACGTTGCGGCTGGTGCGAACCGTGCCCCGGGAGGAGTGGTTCACGCCGACCGAGGCTGTCCGCTGCAGGTTCCACGAGGCGGGGCACATGCTCGGCAGCTCGTTCGTGGAGATGGAGGTGGGCCGGGACGGCGGCCGACCGGCCACACGGCTCGTCTTCTCCGGCGACGTCGGCCGCTACGACGCGCCGCTTTACAAGGATCCCATCGCGCCGCCTGCCTGCGATTATCTCGTCTGCGAGAGCACCTACGGTGATCGCGATCACACCCCGTCGCGGCCCCTCGACGAACTCGAGGAGGTCACCAACGAGGCGCTCCGTCGTGGCGGAATGATGCTCGTGGCCTCATTCGCGATCGGACGCTGCCAGCAACTCGTCTACCTGCTGCGGACGCTGATGGCGGCTGGCCGGGTTCCCGAGACCCCGGTCTGGATCGATTCACCGATGGCGGTGGATGCGATGGAGGTGTTCAAGAAGCACGGCACAGAGCATGATTTCAGCGAGGCGAAGATGCAGGGCGTGGCGGAGTCGCTCGCCAGTCCGTTCGTGCGGATGGCGAAGACTGCCGACGAATCGAAAGCGATCAACGGCCATCACGGCCCCGGTATCGTCATCGCCTCGAGCGGCATGATGAACGGCGGGCGGATTCTGCATCATCTGGCTCGACGCCTGCCAGACCCGAGCACGACGGTCTTGGTGGCCGGCTTTCAGGCCAAGGGCACCCGCGGACGAACTCTGATCGACGGTGCGGAGTTTCTGCGAATCCACGGCCGCGATGTCCCCGTGCGGGCGGTGATCAAGAAGGTCGATGCCCTCTCAGGCCATGCCGACCGGCACGAACTCGATCGCTGGCTCGGGTCGATGCCCGCACCGAAGCGGACGTTTTTGGTGCACGGGGAGCCCGCAGCCGCCCGCGGCATGGCCGCCTTTCTCGAGAGCCGTCGGGGGTGGAACGTGCACGTGCCGGCACTCGGGGAGAGTGTTGAACTGGACGATTGACGTGATGGGTGATGAAGCACACGAGAGACGCAGGGAATCTATGGCTAAGAAGTCGACGTCGTTTGAGAAGCCGCCAGGCCAGGTCGCTGCCACGCAGGGCAAGGCCTGCAGCATCCTCCCCGACACGCTGCTCGGCGATGATGTGGCGCTCGTCGCCGAAAACATGGAACGGATCCTGAGATCGACGAGCTACTCGCTTGCCCAGGACGATCCGGCCCTGCTCACCCAAGAAGAGATGCGGGGGGTGCGAATGCTCCTCGAACTGGGCAAGCCCGAGATTGGCCTCCGGGCAGACAACATCAAATCGACCGTGATCGTGTTCGGCGGCACGCAGATCGTCGATCGCGCGGCCGCGGAACGGCGGCTGTCGGAGGCCCGGCGAGCTGATTCCCATGACCGGAAGGCGGCCCGCGAGTTGGAACGGGCGGAGCGGCTGCTGGCGATGAGCCGCTACTACGACGATGCGAGGCGGTTTGCCCGGATCGTCTCGATCGACAATCAGTGCGAGGACGAGCGTGACTACGTGGTGATCACGGGGGGCGGGCCTGGCATCATGGAGGCGGCCAACCGGGGCGCCTTCGATGTGGGATGCAAATCCATCGGCCTCAACATCAAGCTGCCGGCGGAACAGCAGCCCAACCCATTCATCACGCCGGAACTCTGCTTTCAGTTCAAGTATTTTGCACTCCGAAAGTTTCACTTCATTCTTCGAGCCGCGGCGGTGGTGCTGTTTCCAGGCGGGTTTGGCACCCTCGACGAGATGTTCGAGACCCTGACTCTGCGGCAGACGCACCGCATGCAGCCCGTGCCGATCATTCTCTACGGTCGCGACTATTGGTCGAAAGTCATCGATTTCCAGTTCCTCGCGGATTCAGGCGTGGTCGCAGACCATCATCTCGAACTGTTCACCTACGCGGAGACCCCCGAGGACGCCTGGCAGCAGATCCTCGAGTTTCACGCCCGCGCAGCGGCTGGCAGGGGCGACGGCGCATGAGCCCGGGTATGGCAGCGGCCGGCTCCGCGTCAGCGAATGACGGCCGTGTCGTGCTGGTCACCGGAGGGGCGACCGGCATCGGCGCGGCGGTGGTACGGGCGGTCGTTTCCCGCGGCCACGCCGTAGCCATCCACTGCCATTCGTCGCTCCGCGAGGCACGGGAACTGGCCGAGGCCGCCGCCGCGACAGGAGTGCCGGCGCTGGCGGTCACCGCCGACTTGCGGGAAGAGGCGGCAGTACGAGCGCTGGTCCACCGCGTGGCCGAGCACTTTGGCCGCATCGACGCGCTGGTGACCTGCGCCGCCATTGACAGGCCGACACCCCTGGAAGAGCTCTCGCCTGCCGACCTGAGCAGCCATTTCGACATCACGTGCGTCGGCGCGCTGCTGATGGCGCAGGAGGTCGTGGCCGTCATGGCCCGACAGGAGACTGGTGGCGTGATCGTGATGCCGATGGCATCGACGGCGAAGCCGCCCGCTCCCGGTCATGTGCCGGCATTCACCGCCGCCGCTGCGATTCCGGGGCTGGTGCGATCCTTGGCGGTCGAGTGCGCCGCGCGGCATCCGCGGCTGCGGGTGTATGGATTGGTCATGGCTCTGCCGCCGTCCTCGATGCCGCTTGAGGGTGTCGCCGATGCGGTGGTGCGACTGCTCGAAGGCGTGGCTCCGAATGGATCGTGCCTGCCGGCCGACACGCCCGCGGCCTGAACGTCCCTCAAACAGGTCAGGAGAGCGGCAGGCGGATCGAGAAGGTCGTGCCCTCTCCAGGCGTGCTCGCGACGGAGATCGTGCCGCCGTGGGCCTGCACGATGTGTTTCACGATCGACAGGCCGAGGCCCGTGCCACCGAGGTTGCGGCTACGGGCCTTGTCAACGCGATAGAACCGCTCGAAGAGCCGGGGCAGATGCTCCGCTTCGATTCCGCAGCCTTCGTCCTGCACGCGGATCACAAGTTCTGTTCCTCCAACTGCCGCGGCATCGGCGGTGGCCGCCAACCAGACCGTTTTTCCGGGACCGCTGTATTTGATGGCGTTGTCGACGAGATTGATGATGGCCTGTTCCAGGAGTGGCGCGTTGACCCGCGCAGTGAGCGATTCCGGGCAGTCGAGCTCGAGTTGGATCGAGCGGCCGGCGGCCCGGGGGCCGCAGTCACTGGTCGCCGCCATGAGCACGTCGGACACCGGCACCGTATCGACCGGCAGATTGCCCGCGCCTTCGCTCTGTTCGATCCGGGACAACGACAGCAGGTCTTCGATGATCGCGGCCAGCCGGTCGGCCTGCCTGGCCACGATGCCGAGAAAGCGTCTTGCGTCGGCCGGATCGTCCATCGCGCCGTCGATCAGGGTTTCGACAAACCCTTTGATCGAAGCGATCGGTGTCTTCAGTTCGTGAGACACGTTGGCGACAAAATCACGGCGAACCTTTTCCAGCCGCTGCACGTCGGTGACGTCGTTGAGCACGATCACGGCACCCCCTTCGCCGGAGACATCGCGAAGTGCGGTGCCCCGCAGGCGGATCGTGCGATCGCGGAGGCCGCGGAGCATGAGATCGTCTTCGACCGGCTCGCGGCAGTCGATCGCAAGGAGCGCGAAACGGCGGAGATCGGGATTACGGATCGCCTCTTGCAGCTGCTTGCCGACCGTCTTTTCGGCGTCCACCCCGATCAGGTCGGCGGCTGCACGATTGATGCCCACACTCCGCTGCCGGGCGTCAACGGCCAGTACGCCCTCGATCATGCTCCCGAGCACCGCCTCCTGCTGCGTTCCCTGGCGACCGATTGTCAGTCCACGTTCCACCAACTGCTCGCGGAGCCGATCAAGCGCCGAGGAGAGTTCGGCAAACTCGGCCACGTCGGTCGATGGCACGGCCGCCGTGATGTCGCCGGCTGCGAGTCGCGTCGCGGCCGCGCGGAGTTCATCGACGGGCCGCGCCAGCCGGCGGGCGAGCAGCAGCCCCGCCGCCAGCGCCAATCCGGTCGCGGCCAGGCAGCCTGCCAAGAGCTTCCACTGCGAGTGGGCCAAATCCCGGTCGGAAAGGGCGGTGTCGGCCGTGGCGCGGATGATTGCCTGCGGCGCAGCCTCAGGCCCCAGCGGCATTGCCACCGAGAGCCGGCGGTGCCCTGTGGCGACGTCATAGCGACTCCCACTGGCGATGGCGCCGGTCGTCGCAGCGGCGACGACGACATCGTCCGGCGCTGCGGAGGAACGTGATCCTTCGGCGACCGACAGCGCGGTGCCCTCGGGAGCGAAGAGTTGCACGTCGATTCTCGTCGCCTCGCGAAGGCGGTCGGCGTGGACTGCCACTGCCCGGAGATCGAGCGGCTCACCGTCAACGCCGACCATCGCCGCGAGTCCGCGAGCCGCGTCGGCGAGCCGTTGCCGCTGGGCGGCATCCGCAAGCTCGGCCATCTGAACGCTGGCGATCCAAAAGCCGACCGCCAGAGCCGCGGGCACCAGGCCACACCATGCCATGAACAGGTGCCAGACGAGACGGGTGCGGGGCATGGGGGATCCTGGAGGCGCGACCGTGACGCAGACTCCCAGTGTCGCACGACCCGGGGGCATGGAAAAGGAGAGGTCGCCGTTCCGTGACGCGGCGGCTCCGGTCAGTTCCGCATCCGGTAGCCGACGCCCCGGACGGTCTCGATGTAGTGCCCGTGATTGCCGAGCTTCTTGCGGAGTCCGGCCACCTGCACGTCCACCGATCGCTCGGTGACCGGATAATCCTCCCCCTTCACGGCATCGACGATTTGCGAGCGGGTGTAGGCCCACCCGGGTCGCTTCGCGAGGAACAGCAGGAGGGCGAACTCCGTGTAGGTCAGATCAAGCGACTCGCCGGCCAGCGTCACCTCGTGACGGCCCACGTGAATCGAGAGCTCATGAATATCGAGCGGTGTCTCGAGTTCCTCTCTCCGTCGTGCCTCACCTCGCCGCAGAAGCGCCTTGATTCGGGCCGTAAGCACCCGTGGACTGAACGGCTTCGCGATGTAGTCATCCGCGCCGCGGTCGAGGCCCATGATCATGTCACGCTCCTCGCTCTTCGCCGTGAGCATCACGATCGGCACGTCGCGAGTTCGGGAATCGCCCTTGAGCCGCCGGCAGAC
>JBPCTA010000178.1:0-3302 GCA_051006595.1 Pirellulales bacterium | reverse complement strand
GCATCGCCTCGAGCATCGCGGCCTGCGTCTTGGGGGGCGCGCGGTTGATCTCGTCGGCCAACACGATGTTGGCGAACACCGGCCCCGGCACGAAATGAAACTCACGCCGGCCGTCGGCCGTCTCCTGCAGGATGTCGGTGCCGGTGATGTCCATCGGCATCAAATCGGGAGTGAACTGGATCCGGCTAAAGTTGAGTGACACGCACTCCGCAAGCTTGCTCACCAGCAGCGTCTTGGCGAGCCCCGGCACTCCCATCAGGAGCGCGTGGCCTCGCGCGAAGAGGCAGATCGTGAGCCGCTCGATCGTCTCGTCCTGGCCGATGATGACCCGGGCGAGCTCCTGCTTCAGCCGGCCGTAGACGCCACGCAGCCTGTCGAGGGCGGCGACATCGTCAACGCCGAGATCGGCCGGGGAAGAGGATGCGGACGCAGGTGCCATGGAGCCTCCGAGAGTGAGCGCGACGCCGGACTCCGGCCCGACCATCGCTCATCCTCGCAAGTATGGCTCAAATCTGCTCCCGGTTCGCGGTGCGGGGCCGGAGGGGCTCACGCAGGCCGGGTTTTTGCCCGCCGGGCTCGCCCGAACCGCCACAGCGCCGCCACGAGCGACAGGACGAGCGTGCCCGCCGCCGTCGCATGGGGTTCCGGCACGGCCGCCACCACCCCGATCGCTCCAGCCGAAGGATTGTAGATACCCCTGTTGTAGAGCCCCGTGGAGATGAAGTCGGCGGCATCGAGCACGTCCACGATCCCGTCATAGTTGAAGTCGCCCTGGGACCACGTCGCGGGAGTGCCGGCGTTGAACGTGCCGGCAGTGAGCAGGTTGGCGGCGTCAAGCACGTTGACCTGCCAGTCAAGGTTCGTATCGCCCGGCGCCGCGTAGGCAAAGGCGACCGAGCCATTGCCGCCGTCGAGCCAGCCGACGGCGCGGGAGCCGCCGAGGGCCACATCGGCCGCCGCCGTGCTCGACGTGATTCCGCTCGTGCCGGTCCACGTACCGCCGGCCCGGCCCTCAATGATCTTGTTCACCAGTTCGGTGGCCGAGAGGCCGCTGGCCACGGTCATGTAACCGCTCGTCACGTCGACCAGGCCGTTGCCGGCAAGGTTGAGGCCGGCCACGGTGGTCTTGAGGGCCGGAATCACCTGGGCCGTGCCACCGGCCACGACGGCCAGCGGGCTCGCGCCGAGGGCGGAGGCATTGGCCAGTCGCACGACGCCGCCTTGCACCGTGGTGGAGCCAGTGAGCGTGTTGGCCTGATCGACCACCAGCGTGCCGACGCCTGTCTTGACGACCGGCACCGTGCCCGAGAGCAGCGGATAGCCAGCCTGGGTCTGCGTCTGCGTGCCACTCGCCACGGCGATCGTGATCACCGTCGGCCCAGGAGCGTTGCTTGTCTTCATGATCCAGCCGGGCGTGCTCGTCGAGCCGTCGAACGACGCGGTCGCCGACACCATCGAGATCGTCGCTGCCAAGGACGAACCAACCCGCGTGTTGTAGTTGGCAAGCGTGTAGTAGTTGAGGCCGGAGTGCTCAATGTCGGTTCCCAGACCGTCACCAAGGACGTAGGTCTGGTAGTCGCCGCCCGTGATCGCGGGTGTCTGATTGGCGATCGTGAAGAAGCCGCCTTCGAACCAGTCACCGGCGGAGAGCGACGATGTTCCAACGAAGAGCCGCACGACGTTCGCCGATGCCATGCTCGTCGCGAAGGGAGCGGTACCTGTCAGCCGCAGGACGTCGTTGACGCTCTGCGTGGGGTTCGACCACGTCGGCTCGGTGTTGGCGGTCGAGAGATCGAAGTTGAAACTCAGGCCACCGGATGGGGCGAGGGAGCCGACCGTGAAGATGCCGTCCGGTCCGCTCGTGCCGTCCGGGCTCACCACGCCCGTGCCACTGGCAGCGAGGATCGCCCCGTAGCCATCCACCTTTCCACCTGCGAGGGCGACCGCGGTCTGCGTGAAGTCACCGTTGAACCGCGCCACCGCGAAGGGGCCCGGGCTCACCGTGCCCGCGAACGTGTTGCCCGTCAGCGCCGTGAACTTGGCCCGCGATTGGGCGAGGCCCGAGGTCGTGTCGCTGGCGAGGATTCGCAGCACCGACCCGGCCGCTCCGGTGAGCGGCCCGGAAAACGTGAACTGCTGGGTCGAGGGAACCAGCGGATCGGGCGAGTTCTTGTTGACGATCGATACCGTCGCGGTGCCCGACACGGCCAGCACGTTGGCGAGCTCGACGTCGTCGCCCGCCCCCTGGCCGATCGTGCCCCCTGCGAGCGTCACGGGCAGCCCGGGATTCGAGCCAAACGTGAAGGTCTGATCCGGCGCCGCTGAGTTGGGGCTGAGGGCCAGCCGCCCCCCGGCCCGCACCGTCACCTCGGTGGTGTTGAGCGGCACCGCGGAGCGATCGACCCCGAGCCCGCCGCGGTTGACGATGGTCTTGCCGACGTAATCCTTGACGGCGAAGTCCTGGTTGAGCGTCTGGGCCGACGTGTTGAGCCGTTGCACACCGGAGCCCGCCGAGTCGATCACCAAATCACCCACGCCCGAGAGGAAGCCGTCGAGTCGGGCGTCGGTCGTGCCGGTGATGTTCACCGTCACGGTCGGTCCCATCCTCACCGAGCCGAGGCCCTGCAGGCCGCCCACCGTGTCGGAAAAGCCGTTGAAGTCGGCGAGCATGAAGCGGGCCAACGAGATCCGCGACCCGTCCGGAATCACGTTGCTTGCCGCCAGTTGGAGCGTGCCGCTGATGACGCTCGTGAATCCCGAGTAATCGTTGGCGGTGCCGGCGAGCAGCAAGGTGCCGCCACCGAGGGAGAAGCCGCTGCTCCCCGTCAGCCGCGTGGCAATCGTCGCAAAGCCACCGGCGACCACACTCACGTCCCCGGCGACGATCGAGCCCGATCCGGAGCCGAGCGTGTAGCCGCTGGTGGCGAAGTTCATCGCCAGCGGCGCCACGGCGGAGTTCACGACGACCGTGCCGGCCGTGCCGCCGAAGGAGGCCGTGCGGCCGTTGGCCCAAAGGCCGCCCGCCACCGGCGATTCGGTCGGTGACCACCGCGAAGTCGACGAGTTCCAGGTGCCGCTGCCGCCGAGCGCCGAGCCGTTGGCCGTCCAGAAGAGCGACACGACCGGTGCCGTCACGACTGCGATGCCGGGCGAGCCCGTGTTGGACTGTCCTGTACCAGACGACACGGTGTAGGCGTTGTTGGTGGGGGCCAGGCTGACGGTGCCCGCCGGCGACGATCCCAAGACGCCGGCCGAATCGTATGACCAGAAGAACGAGGAGCCCTGCGTGGCCGCCCCGAAGG
>JBPCTA010000177.1:0-4917 GCA_051006595.1 Pirellulales bacterium | reverse complement strand
GGCTTGAGCGGTTCGCCGAGGTGTGTCAGGGGCTGGCTTCGCGCGGGCGCAGCCATCATGGCCTGCTTCCGCTTGCGATCCTCCGGTTCGAAGTGAGCCGGCTCCTGCCGGCCGTCTCCTTTGAGCCGGACGTCGCAGCCGGTGCTCGGGACTTTTCAAGTAGCTCGGCGAGTGCGGCCAAATCGGCCTGGGTGATCCGCCTGGCGGTCGCTGCCCTGTTTGGTGAAGGTGGAGCGCGTCCCGCACGACCTCAGCCCCGATGCCCAGCGCTCGCGAGATGAGGTCGATCCCCGACCCGGCCTCCGCCATCTCGACGATCTGTGGCAGCATCAACTCGTCTTTCGGCGTGCGGTGCAGCGGAGCCACGACGTCGCACCGGCTTGGGCGGCCCAATCTCCCCGCCTGGCAAGGCTCCGCCCCCGGCTCATAGAGCGTTCGCCGACCACCACGCTTCCGTGACCTAGGTTGCCAGGTCGTCGCTCAAGCCCTCACGAGTGCGCTCGCACCCGCACGCAGCGAGCGACCGCCTCCTGGCTGGCCGGGACGTCGCTCAAGGCGGTGATCCGGGCCGCCGCGGGATGATCGCCGGAGAGGCCGCACCCCAGCGAAGCCAGTGTCACGAGTCGCTGCGTCGCCAGATCGCGAAGCCATGCATCGACTTCGGTGGCCAGCCCAAACCGATGCCAGGCAGCGGGCTTGACGACGACCGCCACAAGAACCTGCTCTGCGGCGAGGCAGCGGTGTGTGAGCGACCGCCATGCCTCGGCAGACTCATTCCCCCGCATCTCCACGAACTCGCAGTGCGAAAAACTCTGCTGGAGCGATGCCGCGAGCGGTGGGATCTGAGCATCGATGTGCGATCGGTAGGGGTTAACGAGCACCGCAACAAGCGACCGCGAGGAATCAAAAGGCAGAAGGCCCCGGGGATCGTGAACCTCGACCGCCGCCGCAGCCACCCGGTCGGCGAGGGCCTGCGTCGCCGATCGCAGCGCCGGCTCGTCGCACGAAGCAAACCGCGACTCCGATCCGCAGGCCGGGGCAAAGACCCGTTGCTTGAGCCCCAGCATGCGCGCTGCGGCCTCGTCAACCCGCGCGAGGGGCAGATCACCGGCCCGCACCGCCGCCTCGAGCACCGCCACCGCCGCGGCCGGATGCTCCACGTCGAGAAGAAGATCCACCCCGGCCAAAAGGCCGCGCAGGCAGAGTTCCCCCTCGCTGGCAGCCAGGCCGCGAACCCCCGCCATGAGCAGGCTGTCGGACACAACCGCGCCTTCGAAACCAAGGTCGCATCGCAGCAAACCCTCGAGCATGGCCGCAGACAGCGTGGCCGGCGCGCCGCTGGGGTCGAGCGCAGGGTAGCGGACATGGGCGGTCATGATCAGCGGCACACCGGCGGCCATGGTGGCCCGAAACGGGACGAGTTCCCGCAACTGCAAGACGTCGGCCGACGCCAGCACGGCGGGCAGGCTATGGTGCGAATCCTCGCGGGTGTCGCCGTGGCCCGGAAAGTGCTTGGCCACGGCGAGCCCGCCGCCGGCTGCGCAGCCCGCCACGAATGCCGCCGCGAGATTGCCGGCCCGGGCCGGATCGCTCGAGAAGGCTCGCGTGGCGATGATGGGGTTGGCGGGATCTGAGTGAACGTCGGCGACCGGGGCATTGATCACGTGCACTCCGGCGCGACGCGCGGAGACTGCCGTCAACTCACCAAACTCCCGAACGGCCTCCGCCGCGCCGCGCCCGAGCCGTTCAAACGCCATTGCATGAGGCATCAGCGGCCAGGGCCGCAACTGCTGGCCGTAGCCCCGTTCGACGTCGGCCATGACCAGCAGCGGCACCCGGCTCGTGGCCTGTAACCCAGCGAGCACGGCCGGCGTCGTTGCATGGCGGCCGTTGAAGAGCAGCAGGCCCCCGACCGGACATTCCGCAAGCAGACGTTTAACCCGCTCAGCATCCTCGTCGGCCGTCCGCACCGGTGGAATGTCCGAGCCGATGCGAATCACCATCAACTGGGCCAGCCGCTCCCGCAGCGTGAGCGACCCCAGGTCAAAGGGTTGTAGTTCCGTCATGCAGGCTCCTCGGTCGTGAGGCGTTTCTCGAGTCGCACGAACGTGCGGTCGACTCTGGCGGCCGCATGTCGCTCGTAGAACGCCACCGGCCCCACCCAGGGAATGATCGCGTGGGAGAGCGATCGACCACGGAGATCCCGGAGACACCGCCGCAGCAGCACGCGGCCGATGCCCCGGCCCTCCCATTCGGCGGCCGTCCCCATCGGCCCGAACCAGCCCGTGCCCACGTTGTTGCCGTCATAGGCTGCAAATCCGGCGATATCGCCGGTGGACGCGAGGGCCACATGAACGGCTGACGGCGTCTGCGACAGGGCCACGGAGACCTCGGGCCGCCGGGACGGCCACTGCCGCTCGAGGAGTCGATCGATGGCAGTGCGATCGGTGGCCGCGGCTCTCCGCACGGCAATTCCACTGGCCTCGAGCCGGGCCTCGTCGGCGGTGGTGGAAAACGCCTCAGCCAGAAGATCGACCACCATATTGACGGTCGTTCCGATCCGGGTGTAGCCCCGCTGCTCGAGGAAGGTAAGCAGGGACTCACATCGCAGATCGACACCGGGCACGAGGTAGTTGGGCGCCGACTCGCCGAATCGGATCACGGTGGCTCCTGCCTTTGTCAGTGACGACTCGATGGCCGCCAGGAGCTCGGACCCGATGCCCCGGCCCCTGAAGGCAGGCACCACGGCCAGCATTTTCACCACGCCTCGGCGCTCCGCAGTCGATTCCCGGAGTACGCCAAATGCCCAGCCCACGACGACCCCGTCGGCGATCGCCGCCCGACCGACGGCCCGGGCCTCCGGAGGCTCCGCCTCGAGTTTCTCGGCGAGCACGGCCGGCGTCAGCCGATCCCAGTCGGCAGCGTCATTCCAGGCGGCGAGCAATCGGTCTTGGGCGACCGTCTCGAGCGGGACATAGATGAGACGGCCATCGGTGAGACGGTCGGTCATGGCTCCTGCCTCTGGCCCTCGGCCCCGTCGAGGGGAATGAAGGCCGTGGCCACGAGCCCCGGAATCGTGGCCACCATCACCCACGCGAAGAACTGCGGGTAACCGAGGAGTTCCTGAAGCCAGCCGCTCACCATGCCGGGAAGCATCATGCCGGCCGCCATGAAGCCCGTGCAGAGCGCGTAGTGAACGGTCTGGTGCGGCCCCCGCGCAAACACCATGCAGGCGACCATGTAGGCCGTGAAGCCGAAGCCGTAGCCGAACTGTTCGAGCCCCACTGCCAGGCCGATGGTCCAGACGTTTTCGGGCTGGGTGGCGGCCAGCCACACATAGGCGAGGTTGGGCAGGTTGATCGCCAGGGCCATCGGCCACAGCCAGCGGCCCAGCCCATCGCGGGCCACGAGGATGCCTCCCAGGATGCCCCCCAACGACAGGGCTGCGATGCCCAGCGTGCCATAGATGAACCCTACGTCGGTCGTGGTCAGGCCCAGACCACCGCTGCTCCGGTCGTCGAGCAGGAAGGGCGACACGAGCGAGACGAGTTGCGCCTCGGCGAGCCGGTACAGAAGGAGGAAGGCGAGGATCGGCACGATCCCCGGCTTGCGGAAGAAACTGACCACGGGCCCGCCGAGGGCGGCAAAAGACACGACCGGCCCCGCGCGCCGGCGATCGGCTTCCGGCCGCGGCAGAACGGCGGCGTGATACCAGGCGGTCGCGAGAAACACGATCCCCAGCACCGCGTAGACCCACCGCCAACTTGTCCTCACATCGCCGGTGGCCGTTTCGATCGTGCCGGCGAGTATCACGAGCAGCCCGCGGCCGACGATGTTCGCGATCCGATAGGCGGTGCCGCGAATGCCGACGAAGAACGCCTGCTGGCGATCATCGAGCGCCGCCAGGTAAAAGCCATCGGCCGCGACATCGTGAGTGGCGGAGAGAAACGCCAGCAGCGCGAGCACGCAGACGGTGCCCCACAGCTGATCGACGACGCCTACGGCTACGGCGAGCAGGCCGAGCACCCCGGCCAGCAGCACCTCGGTCGCCAGCGTCCAGCCCCGGCGTGTGCCTGTGCCCTCGACGACCATGCTCCAGAGCGGCTTGATCACCCAGGGCAGATAGAGCCAGCCCGCGATCAGCGTGATGTCGCGATTGGAGACACCGAGCCGCTTGTACATCACTGTTGCCAGAAACGTGACCACCACCAGCGGTACGGCTTCCGCGAAATAGAGGCTCGGCACCCACCACCACGGGCCGCGGTCCACGATCGGCCGAGTTTCAGATGTGGTCACCGCTGGCATGTCGTCAATCCGCGGTCGGGACCGGACGCGCCGCCGGAGCCAGTCGCGTGGCTGGACCGTCGCGGCCGTCGCGGGCGACCGCGGCGATGGCGATCTCGCGAACCGGCCCGTCGATGTCGTATCGCTCCGCTCGCCCAGGAAGGCGGATGGCCCGCCACTCGTCTCCCGTGCGGGTTCTCACGATCCAGAGCCAGGGCTGCTGGCCGTCAGGGAGCGAAAAGGCGACGCCGCGAGCGTCGGCCAGTGCCCGCGGCGCGGGAGGAGGATCTCCAACGGGCATGCGGATGGCTGGCACGAGGGCCGGCTCGGCGTAGGGGCCGGCAGCCAGTTTCGTCGCCACGCCATCGAAGTCTTCGGAGAGAGCCTTCATGCTGAAGTGGATGTTGCCGCCGGCGCCCGCCGCGCCGCGGGTGGCGGCAACTTGCCGCAGGATCTCGTCGGCCTCCCACACAGACCCGCTCGTGGCGGCCGTTGGATCGCTGCGGACTCGGGACGTGTAGTTGCCCGGCCAGAGGCCACGATGCTGGATGTTTTCGGCGGCCCACCAGCCGAGGAGTTTTTCGTAGCCCTGTGCGGGAGCATTGATCCGCCAGTAGATCTGCGGGGCGAGGT
>JBPCTA010000176.1:0-3341 GCA_051006595.1 Pirellulales bacterium | reverse complement strand
GAATCCCTCAGGGGTGGCCATCCGGGGCGTCGCCCGCGGCGTGGGATCTTCGCGGTGGTGCCACACCACGCGGCCCGAGGATAGCGACGGCCTGCAGCTCTGGATCGCGACGCGTCCCACGGGCGAGAGCCACCGGGCCGGCCGCTACTGCCGGCGAATCGCCCTGCTACCCACTGGCGGCGGCAAGCTCGCCGACAAGCCGGCGGCCGTGGCCGCACTGATCCCGCGAACGAGCGAGGTGCCTGCGGAGCTTCCCACAGGATCGGTCGAACTCGAATCCGCGCTGCTCGCTGACGGGTGGCGGATTGATGCCTTCATTTCGGCGGCGGCCCTACCCGGCTGGGATCCCGCGGAGATTCCCCGCCTCGGCTTCTTCGCGGCCCTGGTTGACCGCCGACTCGGCAAGGTGCCCTGCTTCGCGCCGCCGGAGTTTCCCTGGGACGGCGATCCGACGACCTGGGCGGAGCTGGAACTCACCGCGTGAGGAGCTGGAGGTCCGAGCCGCGCACCAAGGCGGCCCGCGGCCTCACGGCCGGTCGGCTTTCACGAAGCAATCCGCATTCCCACGAGCCACGGTCACGCCTCGTCGGTGAAGGGCTCGATCTCGATCGTGGCAGGCGGGAGGCTTTCGAGGAAGACCTTGCCATAGGGCTTGGTGAGCATCCGCGGATCCAGAATCACCACGGACCCCCGATCGGTGTGCGTGCGAATGAGTCGGCCGAAGCCCTGCTTGAGCTTGAGCACCGCCTCGGGCAGTTGATACTCCGCAAACGCGTTGCCGCCGGCCTGCTTGATCGCCTCGATCCGTGCCGCCACCAGCGGCCGGTCGGGCACCGCGAACGGCAGCTTCGTGATGATCACGTTGACCAGTGCCTCGCCTGGCAGGTCGATTCCCTGCCAGAAGCCATCGGTGCCGAGAAGCACGGCCGCCGGACCCTCGCGAAACTCCTCCAGCATCCGCGACCGTGGCAGGCCGTCGGCCTGGCTCACCAGCCGATAGTTCCGCCGCACGCACCAGCCGGCCAGCTCTGCGGAGGCCTTTGCGAGCGACGCATGGCTGGTGAACAGCACCATCGCCCGCCCCTCGCTCCGGGCCACGTAGCGGCGGATCATCCGTACCACGGCCTGATCGTAGGCGTCGCGATCGGCCGGGTCGGGCAGCCTGTCCACGAGGATCAGCCGCGCCTGCCGCGCGTAGTCGAACGGACTGCCAAGCCGGCGTGAGAGTGTCTTGTCGCCCACGCCCAGCCGACGCCGCAGGAAGCCGAAGCCGTCGGCCTCGGCCTTCACGCTGCGGTCATCATCCGCCCAGGCCTCGTCGTCTCGCCGGGCTGAGGGCGTCTCGACGGCGAGCGTGGCGCTGGCAAGCACGACCGTGCCCACGCGACCGAAGAGTTCGCGGCGGAGCGTCTCGGCAACGTCCACCGGCGCGCTCGAGAGCGTGATCCGCTCGCGGCCGCGGCGCGACCGCTGAGCCTCGACCCACCACACGCTGCCGGGCATCTTCTGTCCGAGCCACGTGTCGACCGCACCGGCATGCGCATCGAGCCGGTCGGCGAGCGAGGTGAAATCGTGCCGCTCGGCCGGCTTGCCGATGCCGTCCGCGGCCGCGCGGAGTTTTCGCGCCAGGCTCGCGAGTTCGGCGCCGAGGGAGTTGGGCACCACCGCGGGCTTCATCACTCGCCACGGCGGCTCCCCACGGCCGCCGACCGCCTCGCGAACGGCCGCGAAGAAGGCCTCCGCAGCCCGGCGGCAGCGGCGCACATCGAGCTCGAGGTCGGTCATTCGATAGTGGGTGAGCAGGCCACGATGGGTGCGCTCGCTGTGGAGCTTCGACAGCACCCGCTCCACACCGCCGCTCGACACGCCGATGCCGAGGTGTTCGCTCGCCACGCCCTCGACAGTGTGGGCCTCGTCGAAGATCACGATGTCATGGTTCGGCAACAGGCTCGCCCCGGAACGGCGGACGGCAAGATCGGCGAAGAAGAGCGCGTGATTGACGACGAGCACCTGGGCATGGGCCATCCGTCGCCGCGCCGCATAGTAGAAGCACTGCTGGTGCAGCGGGCAGGCTCGGCCCATGCAGTTGCCGGCGTCGCTGGCCACCTCGTCCCAGACACCATCCGGCGGCATGGCGTCGAGATCGGCGAGCGAGCCATCCGCCGTGTGCTTCGCCCAGGATGCGACCGCCAGCAGCGCCGCCCGTTCCCCGTCGTCCGGAAACAGACTGCCGGATCGCTCGAGGGCCAGCTCCAGCCGGCGAAGACTCACGTAGTTGCTCCGCCCCTTGACGAGCACGGCGGAAAACTCCCGGGGCATCACCGCCGCGACGAGCGGAATATCTTTGGTGACGAGCTGTTCCTGCAGCGCGATGGTGTGGGTCGAGATCACGACCCGCCGCGGTCGGCCCGGCATCCCCGGTGGCGGCGGTTCCTCGTCGTCATCCCGATCGGGCTCGCAGGACTCGGCGAGCGGCTCGATCGACTCGGCCTGATCGGCCGTCACGGCCAGCACCGCCGGCACGAGATAGGCCAGGCTTTTGCCGACGCCTGTGCCAGCCTCGACGATCGCATGCCGCCGCGTGGCGATCGCCTCCGCGACGAGGTTCGCCATCTCGACCTGCTGCGGCCGCGACTCCCATCCGGCCAGCCGCGCGGCGAGCCGCCCGCCGGGCGTCTGGAAATCCTCGGGAGTCGTCATGCGAAGAGTGTAGCGGCGCTGCAGGAAGCACCCGTGCCAGGCGACCGCATTCTCTCCCCCCTGCTCACGAACGGGGCGTTTCGGAAAAAAGCCGTGCGGCACGAAGCCCACCGGCGAGTCTCTCCGGGTGGAGTTCCCCACGCCTCCATCGAGAGGGTAAGGTTTCCCTGATCACCTCAGCCTCGCAAGGAACGCCCTCGTGCCCAACGCCAACGGTCCGCCGCCAGGTTCGTCAGCCCAGCCGGGAAAAGCCTGGGGGGGCGTGTTCCGCGAACCGACCGACCAGCGGGTGGAACTGTTTTCCGAGAGCGTGTCATTCGACCGGCGGCTGGCCGACGACGACATCGACGGCTCGATCGCCCACGCGCGGATGCTGGCCACGTGCGGGCTGATGACCGTGCAGGAGGCCGATGCGATCGCCCACGTGCTCGAGGAGATTCGCAGCGAGATTCACACGGGCCGGTTCGAGTTCACCGTCGCCAAGGAGGACATCCACCTCCACATCGAGTCGGCGCTGACGGCGCGGCTCGGCGACGCCGGCCGCAAGCTGCACACGGCGCGAAGCCGCAACGACCAGGTGGCCACCGACTTGCGGCTTTATTGCCGGCGGGCGATCGACAGGCTCGACGCGGGGCTGGGAG
>JBPCTA010000175.1:0-4686 GCA_051006595.1 Pirellulales bacterium | reverse complement strand
GAGCATGCGCATTTCCTTGTGGTACAGCAAATCCAACCCGGTCAATGGCAGATGACGAAACTCTCGTCAGCCTTGGGCGGCGGAGCAGGGCGGGGGACCTCGCCGGAGTGCGACGCCAGTGCGACGAGAACTGCGACTCCGCACGCATCCGCATCAGACGGCTCGCGGTCGCACGAGACGAAGGAACCCGCGCCAGCCACAGGGCTGACCGCGGGTTCCTCGGGAATCGTGCCGAAATCCGGTTCCGGCCTAGTGGGCAGCACAGGATTCGAACCTGTGACCTCTACGGTGTGAACGTAGCGCTCTAACCAACTGAGCTAGCTGCCCGACTCATCGGTGATCGGCGGAACGACGCTCGTTATTCCGCCGCCGACAGTCACACCATACCGTCCAGACGATCGCCCGAAAAGGACTCCGCGGCGGTCGCGAGGAAGGCTCGAAATCAGACACCACGGGCCTTGCGTTTCGGCCGCCAAACTCCGGCTGCCACGCGCGGATCGCCGAACAACGGTCGACCCCCGTCACGACCGCGATCAGTCGGCGGGTGGATCAAACCGCGGGGCCTCGATCACGTGGGAGCCGGCCGGCTCGTCGCTGATCCGGCTGGTCGACCGCGGGGCTCGGGACATTACTCCGCCGTCAACGCTCGCCGCCGCCTCCAACTCCCGCGACAGCGTCTGCCACTGTCGGCGAAGATCGCCCACGGTCTTGCCGACCGACCGCCCCACCTCGGGCAGTCGCTTGCCGTAGAGCATCACGGCAATCGCGCCGATGACGACGATTTCGAACGGGCCGAGGCCAAACATGCTGGCTCCGGCCTAGCGGGCGTCGGGCCGGCCGGCGTCGCGGGGAGCGGTGCCGGTGTCTTCGATCCCCTGCACGCCCCGCTTGAACTCAACGATGCCCTCGCCGAGCGACCGCATCACCTTTGGGAGCCGCGAGCCGAAGAGGAGCAGCACCACACCTGCCACGATGAGCAACTCCATCGGCCCGAGGCCAAACATCGCAAACACGGGCAGGGCAAACTCTGGCATGACAGGCAAGGGCACGGCATCGTCTCCGGCGAGCAGGCGGAAGGTCGAGGCCGTTGCGGCCCCCACTTCGCCCGTCCCTTGGAGTCTAATCCCGCAGGGGAAAGGGTCAAACCTTTCGTTGGGATCGGGCCTGCCGCCGCACAGACACTCCGGCCGTCACGGCGTGGCCGCCGACGCGGGCCTCGATGCCAGCCGTGACTCCCGCTGGTGCATCGGTAGGTGACGGTAGTAGACCTCGAGGGTCATCGCCGAGAGCGCGGTCGAGTAAACCCGCCCGCCGTGGCCGCCCCAGACCGGATCGGGATCCCAGCTCCCTGCAAGTGGTCCGCCCTCGCGGCGCTGCATCGGCAGGAGCGCGGCCTGGAGCTGGGCATTCCACTGGTCCCACAACGGCCCGCCGGCGTGAAAGCAGGCGAGCGTGGCGTAATACCAGGTGTAGGCATTGGCGCTGGAGGCCGACGGCGGTGAGGCCGTGATCAGCGCGAGTGCTTCGGCAACTGAGGGCTGGCCGGCAGGCATGCCGAGCACGAGCCGACAGAACAGCGCCTCGGCCGTCATGGCCACGCTGGGCCGTTCACCCGGACGATAGGCCGCGAGGCCTCCGGCGGCGCCGCTCGTCACACTCTGGAGATAGCCACGCGCTCTGGCCTCCGCGGCATCGAAGCCCGCCATTCCGGCATTGCGGCCACTTGAGAGCACCATCACCTGCCAGCCGCACTGGCTGGTGTCGCCCCGGTCGCCCGCAGCATACCGCCAGCCGCCGGTGTGCGGATGCTGCATGGCGAGCGTGTGCGCCACGGCCCGGTCGAGATGCGGCCGCAACGCGGCGTCGCCCGTCATGCCGCAGCACTCCGCCAGGGCGATCGTCGCCATGCCATGACAGTAGAGCGCGGCGAAGAACTCGGCGTCGCCCGAGAGCGAGCCATCGGCCCGCTGCCGCTCCACGAGGAAGCGAATGCCACGATCGACACTGGCGGCATGCGGCCCCTCGCGGTGCGTGTTGCCGGCCCCGAGAAAGGCCAAGAGCGCGAGCCCCGTCACGCCATGATCGCTGCGGGCGCCGGCACCGTGCCGGTGATGCCCGTCCACGCTTCGCTCCACGCCGCCACCGTGCTCGGCGGCGTTCCAGCGGCCATCGGCCGATTGCGCGGCGGCCAGCCAGGCCAATGCCGCCTGCACGGCCCGCTCCGTCTCTTGGGAACCGCCGCGGGCGGCGGCAGCGGCCAGCCGCCGTTCTCCGACCCGGTCGGCATAGGCCGCGGGCACACGATGGCCCGCCGTGGCCGGCGAAGCGTCAGCCACTGGGCGGGCGTCTGTGGCATTGTCGGTCGCGGTCACGTCGGCCACGGGCGCACTATCTTCGTCGGCTATGTCGAGAAGGGGCACATGATCCTCCGGAGCCGCGATCGGCACGGCTTCGGCGGGCAGCAGAGGCACTGGAGCGGCGGTGGCCACCGAGGAGTCGTTGCTCACCGCGAGAGCTGCTTCCGCTGCTTCCGCCGCCGTCGAATCGTCCGCCAGCCGCGGCGACTCGGCCGCATCGGCCAGCGGCTCGTCATGCACTGGCTCCTCGGCCAGCGCCACGAGCATGGTCATTCGCCCCTCGTCGTTGCGGCCCCACGACGCGGGCGTCCACCCACCCACGAAGGCGCAGATGATCGCGAGCACGGCATGCAACACGAGCGACAGCGCCACGCACTTCGCCAGCGTGTGCGACTGCAGCCAGCGTGTGCGTGCCATCACGGCGACGCCGACCAACGCCACGATCGCCAGGACGGTCGCCACGAGTCCGGCGGTGCTCATGGACGACCGCTCACTTTCGCCGCGTGTCGGCCCGCGGCTGCACGGAGATCGCCACGTGAGCCACGCCCGCCTCCCGGCAGGCCTCGTAGATCTCCGCCATTCGGCCGTGCGGAACGGCCCGCTCGCCGCGGATCATCACCGTGAGTTCGGGCTGGGCCTCCCTGGCGGCCGCGAGCCGGGCCCCGAGCGACGCGATCGCGACTTCCTCGCCTCCCATCCGCACGCTGCCCGACGCCTCGACCTCGACGAGTTCGGGACGGCCGCCAGCGGTGGCCGCGGCGCCACCGACCTGTGGCAGGTCGAGGTCGAACTTTCGCTCGTCACCCGAAAACTTCGTCGCACACATGAAGAAGATCGTGAGCACCAGCACGACGTCGATCATCGGCGCCATGTTGGGCGCGGGATCCTCCTCGGCGTCGAGTCGCACCAGCGGCATGATTCACCCCGCGGCCCGGCGTTTGGAATCGCCGAGCGACCGGGCCTCGGCGAGTGATTCCTGCGAGATGGCGTCGATCACCTGCTGACAGGCTTCGTCGAGTCGCATCGCGAGGCGGTCGATGCGGCCGGTGAAGAAGGAGTGCATCACCATCGCCGGGATTGCCACGAGCAGGCCCATCGCGGTGGTGATCAGGGCCTCGCCGAACCCGCGGGCGAGCAGATCGGGACGGCCCATCGCACCGGACGAGGCGACGTCGTTGAATGCATGAATCAAGCCAAACACGGTGCCCAGCAGCCCGAGCAGAGGTGCGATCGTGGCCACGCCGTTGAAGATCCGGCGATAGCGGCGGAGGTGATTCAATTCCCTTTCGCAGGCGTCGATTGCCGCCTGCTCGATCTCGACGGCGGGGCGGCCCCAGCGGCGAACGGCGGCGGCGAAAACGCGGGCGGCAGGGCTGCCGTTTTCCTCACAGGTGTCGAGCGCGGCTCCACGGGCGAGCGAGCCCGACTGCACCTGCTCGACGAAGCGGTTCACGAACATCTTCGGCACCACGCGGGCGGTCCGCAGGCTCACCGCACGTTCTATGCCAAACACGGCGAGCAGAAACGAGCAGCCGAGGAGCGGCACCATGAGGATGCCGCCGTCACGGATCGTGGCGAGGAGGTTGCCCGTGGGAATGACGGGCTCGTCGCGCGCGTCTGTCGGCAGGCGGTCGGTTGGGTCCGATGCGGGCGGCGTGGCGGCGACTCGCAGCGGCTCGCGGGCCTGCTCCGCTGATCCGGCCCATGCCCGCGGTTGCTGCGCCTCTGCCCCAACTGCGAAGGCGACCATGACGGCCCCGATCAGCCCGCCAACGGCGGGCCATGCGGAGCGGGCGAAGCGTTTCCGACGCGGCATCATGCCGGGGGTCGCCTGGAGACACCGACGAGCGGTCTCATTCCCTCGAGACCTTGTAAGAGATATCGACGCGATCGGTTCCAAGCCGCGCATGCTGTGGGCCAGCAGCAACCGACCGTCATGACCGTCACGATCGTCATTCATTCAATCGTGCGGAGCCGGCTCGGAATCGGCGCGGTTTGCCCGCGGCCTCACGGCCGGTCGGCTTTCACGAAACCGGCACGAACTCAGCGAGGGGCTGCCCGTGCCCCGCGAGCCGGCGTATGACGCCAAGCGGAGGCAGGATGCCGAAGCGCCGGCGGCATCCGCGTGAGTGAAGCCCAGGATGGGCGCAACGAACGTCCGGCGACGGGGCATGGGCAGTCCCGAGCCGCTCAGCAGGGCTGCCCGCGGCCTTACGGCCGGTCGGCTTGTACGAAAACGGTTCGAACTCAGCGAGGGGCTGCCCGTGCCCCAGAGCCGGCGTATGACGCCAAGTGAAGGCAGGATGCCGAAGCGCCGGCGGCATCCGAG
>JBPCTA010000174.1:0-4105 GCA_051006595.1 Pirellulales bacterium | reverse complement strand
CGATTATTTCGCCGGCCGCGACATCACCACCGACTGCGGACGATCCTCCGGTGCGGTCCCGAACGCTTTGTTCGGCTCCGGCCCCATCACGAAGGTCAGTTCACCGCCGGCGATGATGTCTGGATGGGTGATGTATGACTTTCAGTGTGGGTTGCCGAGGAGTTCCTCAGATTGAATGAAGACAGTCGCCGGTGAGTTGTTCTTCGCACGGATGGTGAACGACTTGCCCCCGGGAACGGCGATCGTCGCCTCGTCAACAATCGGGCTGCCGAAAACGTAGATGCCAGCCGCCGGATTCACGGGGTAGATGCCCATCGCCGAGAAGACGTACCAGGCCGACATCTGGCCGCAATCCTCGTTGCCCGACAGGCCGTCGGGCTGATCCGAATACAGGGTGGTGAGGATCTGCCGCACGAGCTTTGCGGTCTTCCACTGCTGACCGACGAAGGCATACAGATACGTGGTGTGATGCCCGGGCTCGTTGCCGTGGGCATATTGACCGATCAGCCCGGAGATGTCGGCCGATGCCTCCTCGCTCTTGATCGACTCCACCGTGAAGAGCTGGTCGAGCTTGTCGCCACAAGGACCGTCGCCGCCGAGTAGTTCGATCAGACCCTCAGGATCCTGCGGTACGAGCCAGAGGTATTGCCAGCCGTTCCCCTCGCAGTAGTCGTCCCGCCGGTGGGACGACGCGATGGGGTCAAACGGCTCACGCCAACGGCCGTCGGAAAGCTTGCCCCGCATGAACTTCGTGGCGGGATCGAAGTATTCCCGGTAGGCCTTGGCCCTCTTGGAGAAATACTTCTCGTCCTCGTGCTTCCCCAGCGCCTTGGCCATCTGGGCGATGCACCAGTCGTCGATGGCATACTCCATCGCCATGGCGACCGACTCGCTTCCCTTCTCGGCGGGGATGTAGCCGATCTCCTTGATGGAATCGAGGCCGCGTTCGTCTCGCATGGCCGAGTTTTTGATCGCCTCGTAGGCCCGCTCCGGGTCGGCGTCCAGCAGGCCCTTGAAGTAGGCGTCGACCACCACCGGGACCGCGTGGTACCCGACCATGGTGTCGGTCTCGTTGCCCATTAGGTGCCAGACCGGCAGCTTCCCTTGCTGGTCGCGGATGGCAAGCATCGTCTGGATGAAGTGCCCGACCCGCTCCGGCTGGGTGAGCGTGAAGAGCGGATGCGCCGCGCGGTAGGTGTCCCACAGTGAGAAGATCGTGTAGGTGTCGAACTCGGCATGCCGGTGGACCTCGCCGTCGGCACCGCGGTAGTCGCCGTTATGGTCGTTGAACAATGCCGGCGCGATCATCGTGTGGTAAAGGGCGGTGGAGAAAATCCGCGTGGTGCGGTCGTCGGCCTGGATCTGGATGCGGCCGAGTTGATCGTTCCAGGCCGCCTTGGCCGCTGCGGCGACGGCATCGAAATCCGTCGTGCCGGCTTCCTTTTCAAGATTCGCCAGCGCGTTCTCCTCGCTGACCGGCGAGATGCCGACACGCACCAGCACCTCGCCCGGTGAATCTTCGTACGTGCCGACGGCCCGCAGCCCGAGGCCCTCGGCTGAATCCCCGCCCACCGCCCGGTCGCCCAGGAATAGTTGGAAATCGACGAATGGCTTGGAGGACTTCAGCGCGAAAAAGACCCGCTGATCCTTCGCCCAGCCCTTCGACCGGCGGTAGCCGACGACCGTCGTCTCGTTGACCCGGCGGAGTCGCGACTCGACGACACGGCCGCCGCCGTTCTCAAACTGCAGGTCGATTGCCAGGCGCGCCTGCCGGCCGGCCGGGAAGCGGTAGCGGTGCAGGCCCACCCGCTCTGTGGCGGTCAACTCGACGTGCACGTCGTGGTCGAGCAGTTCGACCGAATAGAAGCCTGGATGGGCCTGTTCCCGGTCGTGGCTGTAGCGGCTCGCATACCCGGCGTCGGGGTCCTTTCGCGAGCCCGGGCCGGAGACCAGTTCGCCGGTGTAGGGCATCAGCAGGATGTCACCCAGGTCGGCGATACCGGTGCCGCCAAGGTGCAGGTGCGAGAATCCGGCCAGGATGTCGTCGGAGTAGTGGTAGCCCGAGCACCAGTCCCAGCCCTGGTGGAAGTTCGAAGGGCCGACCTGCACGGCGCCGAACGGCACGCTGGCCCCGACAAACACGTGGCCGTGGCCGCCGGAGCCAATGAAGGGATCGACGTGGCTGGCGAAGTCGTTCGCGGCACTTGGAGAAGCGACCGATGTCACGAGGGCAGCCATGAGACAGGCGACGAGCGGGAGGCGATTCATCGTTGAGGGGTCCGACGAGGGTGGGATCAAAACGGATGGCCGAGACGATTGAGGGCAAATGCGTAGGCCCCCACGCCCACCGCACGGCCGGCACCGAGCGTGGAGATGCCGACGCCGACCCGTTTCCATGGGTCGGTGATCACGGTGCGGCTCGAGTGAGGGACTGCGATTTCGCGAGTCTCGCCTTGCAGAAATTCCTTCCGCTGCGCGGGGTCGCCGAGGTCATAGGCATGTTGGATCAGCCGGCCGGTCGTTCCGCCGGAGTAGCTGGCGATCGAGCCGTTGAGCTCGGCCATGACCCGCGGAAGAAACAGCGAGGCCGCACCGGCAAGCCCGCCGCCGATCACCGCCAGGCCGTCGATGAGCGTCATGACGTTGGCCAGCGCGTCGCCGACCACCTCGCCGAGCCTCTCGAAGGCCTGCCTTGCTGCCTGCGGGTTGCCGGCCGCCGCACCCGTCGCAATGTCGTGAATGTCTTTGGGTGTGAGACCGTCCGCCGCCACTCCCGCGGCCTCGGCGTAGGCCGATTGCACCGCGCGGATGCTGGCGCCCTCCTCCGCAAAACAGTCACTCCGCACTTTGTTTCGCAGCAGCCAGAACTCGCCGCCGGCCGAGTTGTCGCCGGTCAGCAGCCGGCCATCGATGACGATTCCTCCCCCCAGGCCCGTGCCGAGCGTCAGCCCGATCAGGTTGCGGTATCGCTTGGGGCTGCCGGCGGCCTCGAGCTCCCTGTTGATCTCTGGCAAAAGCCCGGCGATCGCCTCGCCATAGGCAAAGAGGTCGCCGTCGTTGTTCAAGAAGACGGGCACCCCGAACCGCTCCTCGAGCATCGGCCCGACCGCCACCCCTCCCTGGTAGGCGGGCAGGTTGCCGACGTTGAAGATCACGCCATTCGGGTAGTCGGCGGGGCCGGGAAACGCGAAGCTGATCGCAGCCGGCTTCTGGTCGATCTGGTCGTCGATCTGGTCGATGAGTGCCTGGAAGCCGGCGAGCAGGTTCCGCAGGCTCGCCTCGAGGTCGTGCGGTTCGGCGGGCAGTGTCACCGCGTCGCCGATCGGCTGTCCACCGCGAATCGCCGAGAACGAGAAGTTGGTTCCGCCGGCGTCGAGCGTCAGCACCACCCGCGGGTCATCGGCGAGTGCGCGGTCCGCGATCATGCGGCGGCACCCGTGAGGTCTCTCTTGGCCGCGATCCGGCGGTGGCTCCACCAGCCGTAAAAGGCAATGTAGAGGTAGCAGGGGATCGGGATCAGAAACGCCTGACGGATGCCGATCGCGTCGCCGACGGCTCCCATCAGCAGCGGCAGCAGCGCTCCACCGACGATCATCATCACCAGGAGGGACGAGCCCTGGGAGGTGTGCTCGCCGAGGTCATCGATTGCCAGGGTGAAGATGTTGGACCACATGATCGAGTTGAACAGACCGGTGCCGAGCGCCACCCAAAGGGCGACCTTGCCGGTCGCGCATGCGGCGATCAGCAGCAGCAGGCACAGCGTGCCCGAGAAGAGAGCCAGCACCGCCGAAGGCTCGCCGCGGGCGACGGCGAACGCCCCCAGGCAGACCGCGATCATCAGGGCGAACGGCCATAGTTCGACGATCGGGAGAAAGCTGACCAGCAGCCGGCCGTCCTCGAATCGCAGCGCCGTGACGACGTACACGAGCCCCAGCAGCACGGCGGCGGTCGCCACCATCAATACCGGCTTGCGGCCGGGGTTCGCAGTGTGGGCCATGGCGATCGCGCCGCACAGGCGACCAATCATCGCCCCGCCCCAGTAGAAGGCGAGATACAGGCTGGCGATTCCTTCATCCCAGCCCATGACGGCCGGATCGCCCATGAA
>JBPCTA010000173.1:0-2619 GCA_051006595.1 Pirellulales bacterium | reverse complement strand
GACTCGAGCCGTGGCCAGGTGCTGACACCGTCGGCCGCGGCAAGCACGCCATCGATGAATACCCGGCGGATCCGCAGGCTCTTCAGATCGTCAACCTCGATGAAATCGGCCGGATCGCCCACCTGCAACAGCCCTACGTCGAGGCCGTAGTGCCGGACGGGATTCACCGTCGCCGTCTGCAGGACGTCGAACAGATCGCTGCCGCGGGCCAGCGCCCGACGGACAAGCTGGTCGATGTGGCCGAGGAGGAGCTGGTCGGGATGCTTGTCGTCGCTGCAGAGCATGCAGCGGTCGGGATGCGAGTCGATCAGGCTCGCGAGCGCGTCGAAGTTGCGGGCCGCGGAGCCCTCGCGGATCAGGATCTTCATGCCGACCGCAATCTTTTCGACCGCCTCGTCAAGCTCCACGCACTCGTGGTCGGTGGAGATTCCAGCGGCCGCATACATGGCAGCATCCCGTCCACGGAGCCGGGGCGCGTGGCCGTCCACCGGCTTCCCGCGGTCCTTCGCCGCGGCGATCTTGGCCAGCACCTCGGCATCGCCCGAGATCACGCCCGGATAGTTCATCATCTCGGAGAGGTAGCCGATGTCGGGCCGATCGAGCAGCGCCGCGACGCCGGCTGCGTCGATCGTGGCACCGGCATGATCGAAGGCCGTCGCCGGCACGCACGATGGGGCGCCGAAGTGAAACTTGAACGGCGACCGCCGCGCGTCGTCGAGCATGAAGACGACGCCCGGGATACCGAGCACGTTGGCGATCTCGTGAGGGTCGGAAACGGTCGCCACCGTGCCGTGGGCCACCGCGAGCCGGGCAAACTCCGCGGGGGGCAAGAGCGAACTCTCCACATGCACGTGGGCATCTACGAAGCCGGGTAGGATCCAGGTGGCCTGCGCAGCCGTGCCATCAGCCGGCGGGCCATCAGCCGGCTGAGAGGCGATGGAGGCGATCCGGCCGTCGGCGATCGTGAGCGTGGCGGGGCGGATCGTCCGGGCTACCGGATCGACGAGATTGCCGGAGATCTGCCAGGGTGCGGCTCGGTCGGTCGAGGCAGGCTCACTCATGGGAGCATCCTAGCGAAATCGACCCGGGAACCGTGGCTCGCTGCTGGCGGTTGTGTCAAAATGTCGGGCTTTATCCGGCCTGCTAGCCCCTGGGAGAAGACCGATGCGGTGGTTCTGGGTTGATCGCTACGAGGAGTTTGTCCGCTGTCGCCATGCGACGGCCGTGAAGGCGGTGACGCTGGCGGAAGAGCACCTCCACGACCACTTCCCCGGCCTGCCGGTGATGCCCAACTCGCTCGTGCTCGAGGGGCTCGCCCAGACGGCCGGGCTCTTGGTCGTCGATGCGATCGACTACGGCCGCCAGGTGGTGCTCGCCAAGGTGTCGAAGTCCGAGTTCTTTTTCGACGCGGTACCGGGTGACGTGCTCCGATATCGGGTGGACATCGTCGAGCTCAACGAGTCGGGATCGCTGGTCACGGCGACGAGCATGGTGGGCGAGCGAATGCAGGCTCAGGCCGAACTCGTCTTCGGCCATCTCGAGACCGGCGACACGGTGCCCAAGCTGATGTCGCGCGACGAGTTGATGACGTGGTACGACAATCTCCACGTGTTCGACGTGGCCATCGACCTCGACGGCAGCCGCGTTCCCCGTGATCGCGTGCCGCCGGAAGTGTGCTAGGTCAAGAGGTCGTTGGTGAGGCCGGTGCGGTAGGGATCGTCGATGGCGAATCGCAGCTCGCTCTCCGCCGTGATCCATGCCTGGCCGCGAACCGTGGGCACGAGGATCTCGCCCTCGCGGCGGACGCGTGCCTCGTAGATCCCCCCGAGCACGCTCTCCTGACGCCATGTCCGGCCCTCGGCGAGCAGGCCGTCTTCGTGCAGGCAGCCCACCAGCGCGCTTGTGCCTGTGCCGCAGGGGGAGCGATCGAAGGCACCATCGGGGCAGAGGACAAATGCCTTGCCGTCATTGCCCGACGTGCTCGGCGGACCGAGCAGCACGATGTGATCGATGATCTCCCCGCCGTCGCCCGTGATGCCCCGGGCCTCGAGTCCGCGTCGAATCGTCCAGGCGAGGTCGGTCAGCCGCGGGATTTCGGCGGGCGTGACGGCGATGCCGTGGTCGCGGCAGAGATAAAACCACAGGCCCGACGTGGCGACGTCGCCGGTCACCGTCTGCCCGCTGCCGCAGTCGACCGCGAGGCCCCGATGAATCCGCCGCGGCGGCACGCACTCGAACGAGGCGTCGATGCCGCCGTGCCAGGTCACACCCACGCTGCCGGCCGGGGTCTCGAGGCGAAACGAGCCCGGCTCGATGCGTCCGAGAGAGCCGAGGGTCACCGCGAGGCCGATTGTCGCATGGCCGCACATGTCGAGATAGCCGACCCGGTTGAAATAGAAGGCTCCCAATCGGCAGGCTGGATCGTGGGGTGGCACGAGCACCACGCCCACCATGGCGACCGCGCCGCGGGGATCGCCGACGAGGGCCCGCCGAACGTGGTCGTAACGCTCGCGAAACAGATCCCGACGGCGGCGCACGCTGCCGTCGCCGAGGGCGAGCGCGGCCGCGAACGTCTCGTCCACGACCACCCGGGTCGGCTCACCGATCGTGTGCGAGTCG
>JBPCTA010000172.1:0-3610 GCA_051006595.1 Pirellulales bacterium | reverse complement strand
GAGCCCCTCGACATCGTGCTCGGATTCGTCGATGGCGAGGGTGATTTCGTGACGTACCACTACGATTCCCGCCGGTTCGCGCTGATTGCCGGGCGGAAGGGATCGTGAAGGCCGGGTCTTGATTCTCGACGACGCCGATCCGATCGCGAGTCGAACCGTTGGCCCGCAGTCGCCCGGGCCGCATGCGTGCGCCGCGCGCGGGGCGATCAAGCCGCGCGTGCGATGAACACGTCGCCGTCAGGCCGCGGCGGACGGGCACGCGCGTGACGGGCACGGCACGGGGGGCTGCTGCGACTCCAGTCACGCGACCCAAAAGCCCCGCTCGCATGACACGTCGCGGATTTTCTGGGCCAAGCTCATGGCGCGGGTGGGGGAGGAGTTTCCGCTCGAGTGCCCAAACTGCGGCGGCGACATCCGGCTGATCGCGTTACACCAAAGCCGGGGCCGATCCGGAAGATCCTCAAGGCTCTTGGCGAACCGCTTGAGCCACCACCGGTGTCACCCGCTCGTGGACCGCCCACCGACTGGGGCGAGCTCGTGCAGATCCATGACGATCGCGACGTCTTTCAAGCCTCGCCCGACGAACTGCCCGCGATCGATATTCACAGCCTCTGAACGGTGCCGGACGCGACCCACGCATGTCGGGAAACTGCGAACTGGGACGCGGTCTGCGCCGACGCGAGAAAAACGCCACCGAAGGGGGTGCGGGGCGTTTAGAGAAACCCGCTCCGGACGCCCGGGCCGCTCCTCCCGAGGCTCCCGAGTCGCTCATCAGCCGGAAGACCGTTGCGGAAGTGCCATTGACCGGGCTATCCTTCGAGCCCCCGTACGAGACCGTGTAGGAGAGCGTCTCGAGAAAGGTCGTGGCATACGGCGGGGGCCGATGTCGGATGACGATCGCCGCCGGCTCAACCTCCGGCATGCCGAACTCCATCTGGGCTACCTGACCGTTCTGCCTGGTGCGGTCCCATCGAGCAGCGGGTGATCGCCGGAACGGGGCATGGTCTCGACGGTGAAGCCGATCACGGTGATTGACCGGCATGTACAGAAGAGGGGTTGCTTTATCTTCGCAACGTGCCTGCCGGGGGCCCCAGCGGCTCACTGACCGTCGCTGCGGCATGCCTGCCGACGGTGCACGGTGGCGCTGATGTCGTAGGCCACATCACGAACGGAGCCGTCACAGAACGCCATACCCAACCCGCCGGGATGAGCGCTGCCGAAGCCGTAGCAGCCGGAGAGCACGGTGACCATGTCCGTCTCGTCGAGCGGCCGATCCTGGCCCGGTTGATAGACGGCCTGCGGCCAGCGGGAGGCGGGGTTCCAGGCGACGCGGTGGTTGTCCCACTCGAAGCCCACCCAGGCCGACTGGTTGTCGCTCATCATGGCCGGCGAGTCGGTCACGTTCACGTCGCGATACAGCCCCGACGACAGCGACTTCTCGCCGCAGAGGTAGGTGGTGGAGAGCCCGTCGCTCACCTGCCCGGGCCGCACTTCGCTGCGATAGTAGGAGACGCCCGTCTGATAGAAGGGATTTTTCGGGTCGTCGGTGCGGCTCCATTCCGCCGGCTTCGATGCCAGCGCCTCGTAGCTGGCCGGCACCCACATCGTCCCCTCGGTGTTGAACTGCTCGGCAGCGCTGTAGAGCGCGTCGCCCGCGTTGGCGGCGTAGTCCGACTTGGTCACGGCCGGCAGCATGAGCACGGCCTGGGCCTCGGCGAGCCGCCAGGGAGCATTGCCCGAACGCTTGAAGGGATAGGGCTGCGCCGGACGGCGGCTGGGGCAGTAAAACACCGCCGGCGCGCTCTGGTAGAGCGCGGTGAGTCGTGGTCCGAGCGGAAAGTCTTCGATCCGCTCGCCGCCGGCCGCTCGGAGATCGGCCAGTTCCAAGTGATCGAGGATGGCGAACAGCCAGCCGCCGGGCTGATTGCGGCCATAGCCCTGCTGCGGGTCGGCGAGAAACGCCCCCGACCAGCCGCCCGACGGAAAATGCCGCCGGGCCTGCACGTGGGCCTGAGTGGCGAGGCCGATCTGCCTGAGGTTGTTCTGGCAGGCAAGCCGCCGGCCGCGCTCCCGCACGCCCTGCACGGCGGGCAGGAGCAGGCCGAGGAGGTTGACCACGATCAGGATCACCACCAGGAGCTCGATGAGCGTCACACCCGCTCGATGCTCCACCTGTCGCTTCGCGGGCTGTATTCGCATGGCAGAGCCTCTCCGAACGGGGCAGGGAATCAGGGGGTCGTCGGCTCCGCGGCGGCCGGCGCGGCGGCAGGGCGGGCCGGGATGTGCAGCACCTGGCCCGCCACGAGCTTTCGGGTGTCGCGCTTCACCCGCTCGGAGAGCGTGTCGCGGTTGGCCTCGTAGATCAGCGGCCAGAGCTCGCGGTCGCCGTAGCAGCCCTTGGCGATGAAGTGCAGCGAGTCGCCGGGCATCACGATGTAGTCGGCGGGAAGGGACTTGGGAAACACCGACTTGGGGAGCCGGCGGTCGAGCTTCCCGTATTCCGGGATGACGAGCGTCTCGCCGGTCTCGAGGCGGAAGCGCGGCCGGCTGCCCACCTGGGGATTGGCGTTGAGCAGCGACTGCCAGCAGTTCATGTCGCCGTAGGCCCGTAGGGCGATGTTGCTCAGGTCGTCGCCGGCAAGCACCGTGTAGCTGCCGGGCTGGATCGGTCCCTTGACCGGCGGCGGCCGCTTCCCGCATCCCGCCGTCAGCGGCAGCGCGAGAACCGCAAGCACGATCCATGCAGGCCGACGCGCGATCATGGCAGGGCTCCCGCCGCCGCGAGCACCTTCACCCGGAACGGCCACGGAATGTCGCGACCCTCGCCGTCAGCATCGATGATCCGCATTGCGATCGCGTGGTTGCCTGCGGGTTTTCCGGTGCTGTCGAACACCGCGTCTACCTCCACGACCGCGCCGGGCTCGATCCGCCGCGGCTTCACGTCGGCCTGCGAGCATGAGCAACCAGCGGCTACGTGCTTGACCGTCACCGTCTCCTTCCAGGGTGAGCGGAACGTGCCATGGAGTTTCGCTGTGCTGCCGGCTTCCACCTGCACGACCGCAGGCTCATGCGAGGCACTCACGAAATCCACCGCCCAGACCGCCCCGAGCGTGAAGGTGCCGACCGCCAGCAGCGACCCAAGCACGCCCTCCGGCGTGAGTAGCAAGCCACGCATCCCTTGCATCACGGACCGTGCATGCGGCACTCGCATCGCTCACCTCCGGTCGCGACGACCTCGCGCGCCTCGCTCGCTCTGCCGCGAAACAACCATTCTTCGGGCAAGCACGCCGAGAAACGCGATGAGAGTCACGCCGTTCACGATCGCAAGCCAGTTCCTCCAGGAAAGAGATGCCAGGCCTCGAAACGGGAACGCAGTCACCGCGGGAACCGCAGGCGACAAACGCAAAAACGCGTCACCTTCAATACTCACTGCGTTGTCCAAGAACGACAGCGTCACGGCCCGGTCCGTCAGATAGCCATCTGACTCGCCCGAGCGACTGTCGATGATCTTTGTCCGCGCGGGAACGGTTATCGAGAGTTCCGAGCTTGGGATGTGCTCATTGACTGAGAGTGTCCCGGGCTCAATCCGGCAGTCGACCTTCTCACGAGC
>JBPCTA010000171.1:0-3258 GCA_051006595.1 Pirellulales bacterium | reverse complement strand
GCCGCGAGCAGATACCAGTCAAACGGGCTGGAGAGGGGCGCGGCCCCGGCATCAAAGGCCCGCCACCCGAGAAACAGCGTGTGGGCGAAGAGCCCGGCCGCCGCAAAAAACACCATCGCCGCGCCGCGAACACCCGAGCGGAAAACGAGCCGCGAGGCCTCGCAGGCGAGCGCGACTGCATAGCTCGCTGCGAAGCAGACGATGGAAATACCGGAGAGAAAGGCTGCCATGCGAGTTCCGGGCGGAAGGAGAACAGTTCTATTGTAGTTGCCGACGGCGGCCTGCCGATGCCCCACGGCTGACCTATACTTGGTCCGCCATGACTCCATCTCCCGCCATCCTGCCGTCCGCCCGGTCACCCGATCCGCTCATGCTGCGGGCCTGTCGGCTGGAGCCGGTGGAGCGGACGCCCGTGTGGCTGATGCGGCAGGCGGGCCGCTACCTGCCGGAATACAGGGCGATCCGCGACACGGTGGGGGTCATGGAACTCTGCAAGACTCCCCGCCTGGCCGCCGAGGTGATGATCGCCACGGTGCATCGGCTGGGAGTCGATGCCGCGATCATCTTCAGCGATCTCCTGCCGATCCTCGAGCCGATGGGGCTCGACCTCGAGTTTGCCCAGGGCGAGGGGCCAGTGATTCACAACCCCGTCCGCACGGCGGCCGACGTCGCTCGGGTACGGGAACTCACCGACATCGACCGCCTCGGCTTCGTGATGGACACCGTCCGCGCCACCCGGGCCGGCCTCGATGCCTCGATCCCGGTGATTGGCTTCGCGGGCGCCCCGTTCACGCTTGCCGGCTATTGCATCGAAGGGGGCACGAGCAAGGCGTGGCTCCACACGAAGTCGCTGATGTACACGCACGAATCGGCCTGGCACGATCTTGCCGACCGGATCGCCCGGGCGGTGAGCCTGTATCTCGTCGCCCAGATCGATGCCGGGGCCCAGATCGTTCAGGTCTTCGACAGCTGGGTGGGCTGCCTCTCTCCCGCCGACTACCGCCGCTATGTGCTGCCCCACAGCCGCACCGCGATCGCCGCGGCCGCCGAACGGGTGCCGACGATCCACTTCGCCACGGGCAATCCGGCGCTGTTGCCGCTCTTGCGGGAGGCAGGGGGCTCCGTGATCGGCATCGACTGGCGGATCGATCTGGATGCCGCCTGGGAGATCGTAGGGCACGACCGTGCAGTGCAGGGCAATCTCGACCCTGCCGTGCTGTTTGCCGACCGCGACACCGTCCGCCGGTGCACGCAGGAGATTCTCGCCCGCGCCGCCGGCCGCCCTGGCCACATCTTCAACCTCGGCCACGGCATCATGCCCCACACCCCGGTCGAAAACGTGCTCGAGCTGATCGCGACTGTCAAGGGGGGCTGATTCCGGGCTCGGGTCGCGCGACGTTGACGGCACTTCAAGCACGCCCTCGCCAAAGCCGGTGCCGGCGTGGTAAACCAGCGTGTTGCGCGCCGGGAGGCCTCCGGCGTCGGTTCGTCGCGCAGCACGTCGCCACCCCGAACCGGCAGCATGAAGACTCTCGAGCAGCGTCTCTTCCATCTTTTCCCCTCGGCGGACGTCGCCAAGGCCCGCACGATCACGCCGTCCGCCGTCGCCTGCCCGCGGGTGGGCCAGGTCAAGGCCACGGTCATCGATGACGATGGCGACGAGCACGAGGTGCGGCTCGAACTCTCGGCCCACCGTCGCGGCGGGATGACCCTGGAGACCACCTGCTCGACTCCGGCCGGCAGGGCCGGACGACCGTGCGCCGTGCTCGCGGCGGTACTCCTCGAGGTCGATCGTCGCCGGCTGCTCTCGGGCATCCACGACCAGACGCCGGTCGCGCTCAACATCGTCGCCGAGGAGCCGTCGGCATCGGATGACGATGACACGGTCATCGAGGATGCGGCTGAAGGCGAAGCGGGGAACGACGCCGCCACGGAGACAGGCGGCTCGACCTGGACGCCTCCCCCCAGCGTCCGCCGCGGCTCCCTGCGGCTGCCTCCCTGGGCTGCCGATCTCGAAGAGCGTCGCCGGATGGTGGAGCCCGCCGTCCGGTCGCATGCGCTCTCGATCCCCGACCAGCGTCGGGCCGGCGGCGCGATCACGTTCGTGCTTGATCTTTCGGCCTCCGCGGATGCCCGCGCCGCCGTGCTCGTGCCGTCGCGGATGCAGCTCGATGTCGCCGGCAACGCCACCGGCCGACCCCGGCCCATCGTGCTCGGACCCGGCGAGGTCGAGCTCGATCACCTCGACCCGATCGAGCGGTCCCTGGTGGAAAAGCTCGTCGGCGCCGCAGCGGCTGGCGAACTCGGGCTGCCCGACCCGCTGGAACAGCGGTCGATTGCGCGGATCGTCGTCAGTGCCCGATCGGCCGCCACGCACCTCGCCATGCTCTGCGAAGCAGGCCGGCTCGTCGTCCAGCCGGAGCCACGTCGCGATCCGGAACGGGTCGTGCCCCTCACGTGGGACGGCGGCCAGCCCTGGGAGTTCGCCTTCGTGCTGGAGCCCGACGACGACGACGTGCGTCCGGCCAAGCCTCGCGGTCGCGATGCCGAGGCACTCGACGAAGATGCGCCGCCGCCGCGACCCGCCAAGGCCACGCTCCGAGGCATGCTCGTCCGCGGCAGCCAACGGAAGAATCTCGACGAGCCCAAGGCCATCCTCCGCGCCGGGCTCGTGGTGTTTTCCGACCGGATCGCGCGGCTCACATCGCCGACGGAGACAGCTGCCACAGCCGCGATCTCGTCCGGGTGGATGGAGCAGTTCGAGCGCCGGGGGCCGATCGAGATCGCATCCGCGCACGTCGATGGGCTGATCGAGCGGCTCGCCGGGCTGGCCGACGTGCCCCGACTCGTGCTTCCTGCCTGGACCGGCTGGCGGATCGAGTCAGGATCGCCCCAGCCCAAGCTCGTGCTCGACGACTCCCCGACCGTGTCGCTCGACGAGCCGGCAGGGCCGGGTCGGCGGCGGACGCAGACCCGCGTGCACCTGGCAGGACGGGTCTGGTTCGACTACGCCGGGATGATGATTGCAGCCGACGATCCCGCCGGCGGCGCGGCCGACTCCACGCGACGGATCTTCGTGCGGCGTGATCGAGCCGCCGAGCGGGATGCGCTCGCACTCCTGCCGCGGCACGGGGCCACCGCGCCCCGCGGACAGTCACTCGACGGCACGCCGGCAGCGCATCACGTCGAGATTCCGCGGAATCGACTCGACAGTTCGGTGTCGCAGCTTGCGGCCGCTGGCTGGATGGTCGAGGTGGC
>JBPCTA010000170.1:0-5791 GCA_051006595.1 Pirellulales bacterium | reverse complement strand
CTCACGGCCGGTCGGCTTGCACCGGAACCGTCTTACTTCTTCTTCTCGTTGTGGAGCGTGTGCTTCCGCAACCGCGGCGAATACTTCTTGATCTTGAGTTTCTCACCACCGCTTTTGCGACGCAGCGTGTAGTTTTGATCGCCCGTTTCCGCACATACGAGATGGATCACTTCGAGCTTCTTCTTGCCCTTCGCCATGTCATGTCACTGCGGGATCCGCAGTCCTTCCCTTCCTGAATCGCCTTCCTGAAATGCTCGCGCCGAGCAAAAACTCTACCCGGATGGCATTCCAAAGGCCAGCGGCAGTGGCCCGGCGGGCCGTTCGCGATGTTCGGGCGGCCGCCGGCAGCCCGTGGCGAACCTTCCCAGCCCTCCCACCCACGAGACCGGAATGCACGAGGGGAGTATATTGAATCAAGGGAAAAAAGGCGTTTGCAGCGGCAGTCACACCGGCTTTTGCACCGTTGCTGACCCACGCGGTCGTCAGGCTTGGCGGAACGCTGGTGAGGCCGGCGGGGAGATGCGGCCGATGCGGTCGGCAGGGAAGATGTCCGATGTCCAGCCAGATTGATCCCGCTCTTGGCCCGTCGGCATCCGCCGTCATGTCGGCGGTGAGGCAGGCGCCGGCCTGGGCGATCAGCATGCTCGTCCATGTCGTGGCGTTGTTGTCGATGGCCCTGATCGTGAACCCGCCGCCGAAAAAGGAGGTGGTGCGGGTCATCACCTCGGCCGCACCCGAGCAGGAAGAAGAACTCACCGAACTTGAAGAGGATCTTCCTGAACTGTCGGTCGTGGAGCCTGCCGAACCGACGGCCGACGTGACCGTGACGACGGAGGTGGCCGTGGCTCCGGTCGAGGTGGTGTCGAATGCCGACGACCTCGACGCGGCTCCGCTGGCGGTCGAACTCACCGACTTCGGCTCGGAGACGGCACCCGCGTCAGACATGATGGCGACGATCGGCGCGATTGGTGGCACTGCTGGAGGCCTGGGCGGTCGGGCTCAGGCGGGGAAGCTCGCGGCGGCGAGCGGAGGAGGAGGCGACACCGAACAGGCGGTCGATCGCTCGCTGAAGTGGATCGCACAGCATCAGTGGCCAGACGGCGGGTGGTCGTTTGATCTGAAAGCATGTCCGACCTGCCGAGGTCAGTGCTCCGGATCCGGTGGCAGCCGGGCCAACGACCGGTGCGGCGCCACGGCCATGGCGCTCCTGCCCTTCCTCGGTCGCGGCTACACGCATCGCGAGGGACCCTACAAGCCGACCATCGAGAAGGGCATTTCGTTTCTCGCCCGAAGCGCTGTCGAGGGCAAGGGCAAGGCCTATGACCGCTTTGGCAACCTGTATTCCCAGGGGCTCGCCGGCATCGCGCTGTCGGAATGCTACGCGATGTCGGAGGACAATCGCCTCGCCGCACCGGCGCAACTCGTGCTGAACTTCATCATGCAGGCCCAGGATCCGGTCGGGGGCGGCTGGCGATACACGCCCCGGCAGGCTGGCGACACGTCGGCCGTGGGCTGGCAGATCATGGCGCTGAAGAGCGGCAACATGGCCTATCTGCAGGTCAATCCGCTGACCATCAAAAAATCGATCGACTTTCTCAACTCCGTCGAGTCGAAGGGGGGCGCCCGGTATGGCTACACCGACAACTCCACGCCAACCGTCGGACGAACGGCCGTAGGCCTCCTCTGCCGCATGTACCTGGGCTGGAAGAAAGACCATCCGGCCCTCCAGGATGGCGTCGCCTACATCGCCAAGACGGGACCGACGAAAGATCTGTACTACGATTACTACGCCACGCAGATCATGCACCATATGGAAGGTGATGTCTGGATCTCGTGGAACAAGCGGATGAAGGAACTGGTCCTCAAGCAACAGGCGACGAGCGGCCACGAAACGGGCAGCTGGCACGCCGGCTTCGGTGACGGCCACGCCGCAGAGGCAGCCGGCCGGCTCTACTGCACCTCGCTCGCCACGATGATCCTCGAGGTCTATTACCGCCACCTGCCGATCTATCGCAATCAGGTCGTGGACGACGAGTTCAAGGAATAGCCGTTGTCGGTCTGGTTGAAAGGCCGCCCGAACGGGTCGCGTGCGCCCCCCGATGCTCCAGCGGCCGTGCCGCCCCTGCCGATGATCCCTGCAGGGGCGGGGGTGCCCGCGGAAAGAGCCGCACTCAGTCGTTCCATTCGATACAGACGGAAAAGTCACCGTCCGAATGCCAGGCCGCGTCTCTCCCCTCGTTCTCCATACCGAAAGGTTCCCCGCACCGACCCACGGTGCGAAGCGGCGGCGATGCAAGATACCCCAGATGGCACGACCTCGATCGAGCGGCTGGTTCACAGCCCTGCTGTGCGATCGACGTATGCCAGCGTCATCGCCCACGTCATCGCGTTGATTGCCCTGGCGCTGCTCATGATTCCGGCGCGGCTGCCCGATCGGCCGCGGCCCATCGTGATCGGTCTGGCCGAGGAGACCGCCGCCGGCGGTGATTCCGGTTCGGCGGCAGGCGGTGACCCGGGCGAGGTAGCCGTCATTGATAGTGCGGCACTCGCGGAAGAGGCCACCGCGGCGGAGGCGGACGTCACGGCCGTGCCTCCCGAGTTGCCCATCGTGCCCGATCCCACCGCCTTGCTGGCGCTGAAGCAGATCGCGGTTGCCGCCGACGTCGTGGCGGTCGAGCATCCCGTGATCGCCGCAATGGCCCGACCGACGCCGTCATCCAGTCCCTCTCCTGGCGTGGCCAAGCTGGATCGGAACCCCTTTGCCGGCCGCCACGGCCGGGCTCGCGGGCGGGGTGTGCTCGACCGCGGCGGCTCAGTCGCCAGCGAGGCTGCCGTCGAGCGTGGTCTGGCCTGGCTGGCCCGCCATCAGGCCGCTGATGGCTCGTGGCGGTTCGACCTTTCAAACTGCCAGTGCGACGGGGGCTGTCGGGATCCCGGTACCGTGTCGAGCACCACGGCCGCCACGGGCATCGCGCTTCTGCCCTTTCTCGGCGCCGGGCACACCCACGTGGAAGGTGCCTACCGCGAAACCGTGACCCGCGGCATGTATTACCTGATGAGCCGGATGCAGCCCACGCCGCGAGGCGGCGACCTGAGCGAGGGCACGATGTATGGCCATGGGGTCGCGACGCTAGCACTCGCCGAGTCGCTGGGCATGACACAGGACGAGGGGCTTGTCCGTTACGTGCAAGATGCCGTGCGATTCATCGAGACCGCGCAGGACATGCACGGCGGCGGATGGCGGTATCTCCCCGGGCAGCCGGGCGACACCACGGTGACCGCCTGGCAACTCGCCGCCCTGCGCAGCGCCGGCCTCGCGGGGGTTGCCATTCCATCGCCGACGATGGATGGGATCTCCCGGTTTCTCGACCGCGTCCAGACCCGGAAGGGCGAGGCCTACGGCTACCAGTCGCCCCAGGCCCGGCCCTGCACGTCGGCCGTCGGCCTGCTCTGCCGCCTCTACACCGGCTGGCAGAACGAGCCGGCACTCGACCGGGGACTCGCGGCGCTCGCGAAGGGGGGCCCGGATCCCGACGCTGTCTATCTCAACTTCTATCTCTCGCAGGCGCTCATGCAGCGGGACCACTCCCTGTGGCCGAGGTGGAACGGCCGTAACCGAGATCAGCTCGTGTCGCGGCAGGCTGCGGTTGGGCACGAGATGGGCAGCTGGTTTTTCGCCGATCACGACACCGCTCCTGGCGGCCGGCTGGCCCACACCGCCCTCGCCGTGCTCACGCTCGAGGTCTACTACCGGCTGCTGCCGATCTACAAACCCGAGGCCGTCGCCATCGGCTGGTAGGCGGCCTCCCTGGCCGGCCTATACTTCGGGTCGAGGAACGACGGCGATGCGACCGGTCACATACTCCTGGCTGGCAGTGGTGCTCGGGGTGGCGTGCGCCTCCATCGGCTGGCTGGGGCTGGCCGGGTGGCTCGCGGTGGCCGTGGTGCTTGCCAGCGTGGCGATGCACGTGGCGGGCAATGCCATCGGCACTCGGCTTGGCGAATCGACCGATCATGATCTCGCCCGGTTGCGGGTCCGCGCGGAGGGGCCGCCCAACCTGCCACCGACGCGTCCCACCCGCCTCGACCAGCGCGAGAGCCTCGGCAGGCTGGTGCCGGTGTCGGCCGGCATCGGTGCCGTCTGCGGCGGGATCACGGGCGCCACGGCGCTCACCATCCTGACCTCCAGTTCGGTGGCGGGAGCCGCGTTGGGCGGCGTGTCATCGGCGGTCATCGGCGGGCTGATCGGGTTTCTCGGGGCCAGTTTTGTGGAGATCGTGCGGACCAGCCTCCGCGACGCGATCGCGGCCGAACGATGCACCGCTGCGGACGGTGGAATGCAGCGATGAGCCGTGGTACAACCTCGGATCCTGATCGAGGATCCGATGTCGGCTCGATGTCCCGTTTTTTCCGGAGGCTTCCATGGCCAAACCGCACCGCAAACTCAAGAAAGCGAACCACGGAGCTCGGCCTGCCAGCAGCAAGGCTCGTAAGGCAAAGCGAAAGCACATCCGTACGTGATTCGCGAACCTGATGCCTGCACGTGATTTTCCCGGGGCGTTTCCCTGGGTGATTCGTGTGCCTGATGGTTACCGACCCTGATCCGGCCGTCCGTCTTGCCCTCCTTCCCGTGCCGCCCGAGGACCTCCCCGCAGTGGCTCCGCGCGATTTCATCATTCACCCGAGCGAGTACGACCTCGATCGGGTGATCGCCGACATCCACGAGATCCGCCGCTGGAACAGGCAGCGGTTCGAGATGGAGCAACTCACGGCCATCGTCCACGAGGACCTGGCCCGCGGACTGTGCGTGGGCTACAAGGATCTCACGCCCGACGAGTTCTGGGTGAGGGGGCATTTTCCCGGGGTGCCGCTCATGCCCGGGGTGTTGATGTGCGAGGCGGCGGCACAACTCTCGAGCTACTTCAGCCAGCGGTACAACCTGCTCGACGCCAAGGTGGTCGGGTTCGGCGGACTGGAGGAGGTTCGCTTCCGCGAGCCCGTGATGCCGGGCGATCGGCTGGTGATCGCAGTGGAGCGGATTCGTGTCCGTCCGCGGGCGATGATCGTCTGCCGGTTCCAGGGCATCGTCCGGGAAAACATCGTCGTGGATGGAATGATCAAGGGCGTCCCGCTGCCGATCGACGCGCTCGAGTCGGCGGGCAAGATCGCGGCCAGTCGGGCCGCCGTGTCGTGATCACGCCCTGAGCAGGCGGCCCGGACCGGCTGCTCGTTCCGCGAACAGCCCCTTGGTGTCGGAACCTTTTTTCTCGGACCTTCGTCCGACCTTGTGTGTCGCATGCCACGCCGCCCACCCCGCAAGCCCGATCCATCGCTCGATCTCTCCACGCACTTCATCGCGCTCGAATCGCTGCCGATCCCCTTCGACCCGCAGTCCGTCTTTCCCGACACGGCACCCGTCGAACTCGAGGTGGGCAGCGGCAAGGGGCTGTTTCTGTCCGCCGCCTCGGCACGGACTCCCGATCGCAACTTCCTCGGTGCCGAACTCGCCGGTGGCTACGCGCGGCTCTGCGCGGCCAGGATCGCCAAGGCGCAGGCGACGAACGCCCGCATCATCCACGGCGACGCCACGTTCCTCGTCCGCAGCATGCTGCCCGACGCCTGCCTCGGTGGCCTGCACGTCTACTTCCCGGATCCCTGGTGGAAGGCGCGGCACCGCAAGCGGCGGGTGCTTTCCGAACTCTTCCTGCAGCATGCCGGCCGGGTGCTCCCGGCCGGTGCCACGCTGCATGTCTGGACCGACGTCGAGGAATACTTCCTAGAGTCGATGGCG
>JBPCTA010000169.1:0-3541 GCA_051006595.1 Pirellulales bacterium | reverse complement strand
GAGTTCGTCGACGCCGAGGATGGCGATGATGTCCTGCAGTTCGCGGTAGCGCTGCAGCGTGCGCTGCACGCGGCGGGCGATCTTGTAGTGCCGCTCGCCGACGTACTGCGGATCGAGAATACGGCTCGACGAGGCGAGCGGATCGACGGCCGGATAGATGCCCTTCTCGCTGATCGAGCGCTCGAGGTAGAGGAAGGCGTCCAACTGGCCGAAGGCGGCGGCCGGGGCGGGGTCGGTCGGGTCGTCGGCCGGCACGTACACGGCCTGGACGCTCGTGATGGCCCCCTTCGAGGTGCTCGTGATCCGCTCCTGGAGGGCACCCATCTCCGTGGCCAGCGTCGGCTGGTAGCCCACGGCGCTCGGCATGCGGCCGAGCAGCGCGCTGACCTCGCTGCCGGCCTGCGAGAAGCGGAAGATGTTGTCGACGAAGAGGAGCGTGTCGGCACCGGTCGTGTCGCGGAAATACTCTGCCATGGTCAGGGCCGAGAGGGCGACGCGGAGACGGGCTCCCGGCGGCTCGTTCATCTGGCCGAACACCATGCAGGTCTGCTCGATGACGCTGCGACCTGTGTCGCCGATCTTGGCCTCCTGCATTTCGAGCCAGAGGTCGGTGCCCTCGCGCGTCCGCTCACCGACGCCCGCAAACACGGAATAGCCGCCGTGCGCACTCGCGATGCGGGCGATCAGCTCCGTGAGGATGACCGTCTTGCCGAGGCCGGCACCGCCGAAGAGGCCGGCCTTGCCACCGCGGACGAACGGAGTGAGCAGGTCGATCACCTTGATGCCGGTCTCGAAGAGTTCGGTCTTCGTGGTGAGATCCTTGACCGGCGGCGGATCACGATGGATCGGCCACCGCTCTTCGGTCTCGACCGGGCCCCGGCTGTCGATCGGCTCCCCGAGCAGGTTGAAGACGCGGCCGAGCGTGGCCTTGCCCACCGGCACTGAGACCGGCGCCTTGGTGTCGACCACTTCGGCGCCCCGCGTCAGGCCGTCGGTGGAGCCGAGGGCCACGCAGCGGACCTTTCCGCCGCCGAGATGCTGCTGCACCTCGCCGACGAGGTGGAGCTCGATGCCCTTGTTCGCGGTGTCGATGCGAACCGCGTTGTAGATCGCCGGGATGGAGTTCTCAGGGAACTCCACGTCGAACGTCGAGCCGATGACCTGGGTGATCCTGCCGTGTGCCATTTCAGTATCTGCCTCGGCGGGGGTAACCGGTTATTTCTTGAGGGCCTCGACGCCGCCGAGGATCTCCATGATCTCACCGGTGATCTGCGACTGCCTGGCCCGGTTGTACTGCCGCGAAAGGCTCTTGATCAGGCCACCCGCGTTCTCCGTGGCCGCTTTCATCGCCACCATCCGTGCCACCTGCTCGCTGACTGCGGCGTCGAGGAAGCACTTGAAGAGCCGCGAGAGGAAACTCGCGGGTAGGATCTCCTCGAGAATGCTGACGGCGGACGGATAGAAGTCGTAGTCGTCGGAGGCGAGCTTCGTGGCTGTGGATGGGGAGCCGATGGCCTGCGGTGGCGCCAGCGGGAGGAGCGTTTCAGTGATCGCCTCCTGCTTGGCAATGGAGTGGAACCGCGTGTAGACCACGTCGAGCCGATCGATCGCGCCGCTCGTGTAGGCGTCGAGGTAGGCACGGCCGATCGGGGCCACCGCCGCGAACTCGGGCTTGTCTTCAAAGTGCGTATATCGCTCTGTGATGTCGATTCCGCGGAAGCGGAGCGCCGAGATGCCTCGCTTGCCCGACACGCCCACATGGGCCGGCACCTGCTCGCTCTTCCACTGGCCCAGGAGGGCTACCGACTGGCGCACGACATTGGAGTTGTAGCCCCCGCAGAGGCCACGATTGCCCGTGAGCACGAGCACGGCCGTCTTCGTGGTGGGCCGACTCTCCAGGAGCGGATGGGCCACCTCGGCCCCCACGGCCCCGATGTTCTCCAGGATCTTCGCGAGATGCTTCGTGTAGTCGCGGGCCGCCACCGACCGGTCCATCGCCTTCTTGAACCGCGCGGTGGCGATGAGCTCCATCGTCCGCGTGATCTTGCGGATGTTCTTGACCGACTTGCGGCGGCGATCGAGTGCCCGGGCTTTTGCCATGATGAATGCCTCTTAGCGTGCGCCGGCCAGCTGCTTCGCCGCACCGTCCGCCTTGGCGGCCCGCTGCCGCTTGAACTCGGCGATCGCGGCTTCGAGCTGCCGTTCGCTCTCGGCGTCGAGTTCATTCGACTGCTCGACCCGCTTCCGTAGCTCCGGAACCTGGTCGCGGACGAATGTGAGGAAGCCCTTTTCCCAGTCGGCGACCTCGTCCCGCTTGACGTTGTCGAGATGCCCGCGGGTGCCGGCATAGATGCTGAACACCTGATCCACCATCTCCATTGGCGCGAACTGCCCTTGCTTGAGGAGCTCCACCATCCGGTAGCCACGATCGAGTCGCTGCTGCGTGGCTGCATCGAGGTCGGTGCCGAGCTGGGCGAATGCCTCGAGCTCGCGGAAGCTGGCGAGGTCGAGCCGCAGGCCGCCGGCAACCTTCTTCATCGCCTTCGTCTGGGCAGCACCACCCACGCGGGAGACCGAGATGCCGGCGTTCATGGCGGGCCGCTGTCCCGCGAAGAAGAGGTCAGGCTGAAGGTAGATCTGACCATCGGTGATCGAGATCACGTTGGTGGGAATGTAGGCCGAGACCTCACCCTCGAGCGTCTCGATGATCGGCAGCGAGGTGAGCGACCCGCCGCCAAGCTCCTTGGAGAGCTTGGCCGACCGCTCGAGCAGACGGCTGTGGGCGTAGAAGACGTCGCCGGGGTAGGCCTCGCGTCCGGGCGGCCGTCGCATCAGGAGCGAGAGCTGGCGGTAGGCGGTGGCCTGCTTCGAGAGATCGTCGTAGACGATCAGTGCGTGCTGCCCGTTGACCATGAAGTGCTCGGCCATCGCGGTGCCCGAGTAGGGGGCGATGTACTGGAGCGGGGCTGCCGTGCTTGCCCCGGAAACAATCACCGTGGTGTAGTCCATCGCCCCATACTTGCGGAGCGTGTCGATGGCCACGGCCACCGACGAGTCCTTCTGGCCGACGGCGACGTAGAAGCACTTCACACCGCTGTTCTTCTGATTGATGATCGCGTCGATGCCGATCGCCGTTTTGCCCGTCTTCCGGTCGCCGATGATCAGTTCGCGCTGGCCTCGGCCGATCGGAGTCATGGCGTCGACCGCCTTGATGCCGGTCTGGAGCGGCTCGCGGACCGGCGACCGCTCAGCCACGCCCGGGGCGAGCGTCTCGACTGGGCGGCGGAGGTCGGTGACCACCGGCCCCTTGCCGTCGAGCGGGTTGCCGAGGGGATCGAGCACGCGGCCGACCACGGCGTCGCCCACGGGCACCGAGAGAAGGCGGCCGGTGCTCTTCACCTCGTCGCCTTCGGTGACCTTGAGATAGTCGCCGAGGATGATCACGCCGACCGAGTTCTCTTCGAGGTTGAAGGCGAGTCCGGTGATCCCGTTCGGGAACTCGACCATTTCGCCGGCCATCACGCCCGACAGGCCCCAGACG
>JBPCTA010000168.1:0-4212 GCA_051006595.1 Pirellulales bacterium | reverse complement strand
GCCCTGCCGCGTGGCTCGGGAATGCCCATGCCCCGTTGCCGGACGTTCGCTGGGCTCGGGACTGCCCATGCCCCGCCGCCGGACGTTCGCTGCGCCCATCCTGGGCTTCACTCACTCGGATGCCGCCGGCGCTTCGGCATCCTGCCTGCGCTTGGCGTCATACGCCGGCGACAGGGCACGGGCAGCCCCTCGCTGAGTTCGTGCCCGTACAAGCCGACCGGCCGTAAGGCCGCGGGCAAACTGCGTTTGATGCCGGGTTCATCACTCCACGCCTCACGGCGTCGGGCTTCCGGAGCCACGAGGCTTTGCTTCTTCGGCGTAACTCGGCCGGAGGTAGTCGGGCACCAACGTCAGGGGATCGTCGAACTCGCCTGCGAACGCCTTGACCCTGGCGATGGCTGCCGTGTCGAGCGCTGATGGCAGGCACGCTTCGCGCGACGCGCACACGACGCCGCCGTGGGCCGCGAGCCGCTCCCGATGGGCATCGACTGCCGGACCACTCACGTGTGATCCAGACGGGAGCGATCCGAGCCAGTCGTCGAACGGGATCAGGCACGGCGCTGCCAGCCGCCAGCCAAGGGCGTCGGTGGCGGCGGGCTCGGCCCAGGCAGCAAAGACCTCACCCCGACCGGCGTCGTAGGCAATCGCCACGGGAGTGTCCATCCAGCCGTCCAGCCGACCTGTTCGGCGGGCAATGACCTCGAAACCGGAGACGCTCACGAGGTGGCATCCGGTGGTCCAGGCGATCGCCTTGGCGGCCGTCACGCCCACACGGAGACCCGTGAAAGAACCCGGACCTCGGACCACTGCGACCACGTCGTCCGGGCCGAAACCGGTGATCGGGTTGCTGCCGTCGCCCCATCCTCGCCGGCCGGCGACCTCGATCAGGGCCTTGGTCAACACCCGCGCGTGCTCGCCGGCCTGCCCCAGTGGCATCTCGTCGCCTCCGCCTTCGTCGGCCGCGGCCACCGACCCGGAACCGAGGCTCGTATCGATCGCGAGGGTTTTCATGGGGCAATGGTGACGCGGCGGCAGGACGTGTCCTTGACCGCGCCGGAGGGGGGCCGTACTCTGAAAATGAGCGGAATGCCAGCCAAATCGCGGCCCGCGACGGTTGGAGTCTACGTGAAGCGGGCCATCATCAGCGACGTCCACGGCAACCTCGAGGCGCTTCAGGCGGTTCTCGAGGATATCGACCGTGAGCGGGTCGATGCCATCGTCTGGCTCGGCGACATCGTCGGGTACGGTCCGAATCCTTGCGAGTGCGTCAAACTGGTCAGGGATCGGTGCAGCCTCGTGATCCTCGGGAATCACGATCAGGGCGCGCTCTTCGATCCAGACGGTTTCAACTCCGGGGCGGAACGGGCCATCCGCTGGACCCGTAGTCAGCTCGAGATGCACGACCGGATGCCGCGACACTCGGCCGATCCGCTGATGGATTTCCTCGGCGAATTGCCCCGCACGCATGCCGAGGGCGACCTGCTCTTCGTCCACGGTTCGGCCCGTCGTCCGCTCGATGAGTATGTCTTCCCCGAAGATATCTACAATCCGCTCAAGATGGAGCACATCTTCGAACTCGTCGGCCGCTACTGCTTCCAGGGCCATACCCACATCCCGGGTGTCTTCACGATGTCGCCGGAGTTCATCTCGCCAAGCGTGCCGCAGGATGACGCGGAAGTGGCGATTGACCTGCCCTCGACGAAGGCCATGGTCAACGTCGGGTCGGTAGGGCAGCCGCGAGACAACGATCCACGGGCCTGTTACGTGGTGGTCGAGGACGCTCGTCGGGTGCGATTTCGCCGCATCGCCTATCCCTTCGAGACAACCTGCCGAAAAATTCACGGCATCGCCGACCTCGACAACTTCCTCGGTGACCGGCTTGGCCAGGGCCGCTGACAAAGCCCCCGCCACAAGCTGCCCAGCCTTTCGTTCGCTTTCGTTCCTGCCACCGCTCGCCGTCTCCGCGTTCAACCGTTTCTCACAACCGCTTCTTTCCAGCCGCAAGGATTCGCCGTGGACCGTCGTTACATCCAGTTCTTCGCCATCTCACTGGCTATCATCGTCGCCAGCCAGGCGTTGCAGACGTGGCTCTTCCCCCGGCCGCCCAAGCCGGCCGTCGATGCGGCCGTGGCGGTGGGCGATGCCGCCGTGCCCCAGGCTGACGCCGCCGAGAAGCCCGCGGCTGCAGACCGCCGTCCGGCGGCGGCTCAGACGGCCACCGGCGAAGACGGTCGCGCCGACGACGCGGCCATCGACGCCGTGCCGCCCGCCGCCCCGAGAGTGCGACGCACGCTCGGCTCGCTCGATCCTGCGGCGGCTCGGATGCTCGTCACACTCACCAGCCGGGGTGCCACCGTCGAGCGGATCGAACTGGCCGACGAGAAGGTTCACGATCAGGACGATCGGTCCGGATATCTCGGCCACCTGGCCGTGGAGTCAGTCGATCAGGGCTGCCGCGTGGGTGTCGTGGGGGCCGGTACGCCCGCGGCGCGGGCAGGTCTCAAGCCGGGCGACGTGATTACGCGGATCGGCGACGCGGCCACCGCCGACGCCGCGGCGCTGCGTGCGGCGCTTGCCGCCACCAAGCCGGGCCAGACCGTTGCGGTCGGATTCCTCCGGGACGACACCGCAGCCAGCCTCGACGTGGCAGTGGAGCGGCGGCCCCTGGAGGTCGTGCGTCCGGAGTTTCGGTCGGCGCCGGTGGAAGATCCCGACGGCCAGCCGCACGATCCGCTTTCCTTCCGGCTCTCGCTCGAGTCGCGAGATGGTCGCAAGCGGCCCGACTCGGCCACTGAAATTCCAGGCTTCGAACTCGGCGACGTGGACTGGGCGGTCGACGGCGATACCGATCCGTCGCGGGTGCGCTTCACCCGGACCCTGCCGGGTGGCCTGACCGCGGTCAAGGAATACCGGCTGCTGCCCGGGGGGGACGAGACCGAGGGCCAACGTGGCCACGGCCTCGAGTTGCGGGTCGAACTCCGTGCCGGCTCGGGTGAATCGACCGTGTCCTATGCCCTCGACGGCCCGACGGGCCTGCCCACCGAGGGTTGGTGGTACACGCAGCGGGTGTCCCGCGACTGGGGATCGCTCGCCGTTCGTGACGTCGCTGTGCGATTTGTCGGCAATCAGAGCACGATCGTCAGCGGACTGAAGATCGCCGACGGCAAGCTCGACTTCCCGGCTTCGGCCATCGGCGAGGGCACGCCGCTCTCCTTCGCCGGCGTCGACGCGCTCTATTTTGCCTCGGCCTTGATTCCCGCCCGCGACGGGCCCGAAGCTCCGGCGCTGGCCGAGGTGCGGCCGCTCGCCGTGGGCGACGTGCCAGCCGCAGCCAAGAAGAAACTCATCGACGTCACCCCGCGGCTCGTGTCGCGAGATCTCGTGATTCCGGCGGGCGGCGCCGTCGCGCACCGCTATCAGATCTTCGCCGGCCCCAAGCGACCCGAGTTGCTCCGTGACTACGGTGCGCCGGGCTCGTCGATGGACGATCTCGTCTATTACGGCTGGTTTGGCTGGGTGGCCCGGCCGATGATCGCGATTCTTCACGCCCTGCACGCCGTGATCGGCAACTACGGGATCGCGATCCTGCTGCTCACGGTCTTCGTGCGGGCCGCGATGTTTCCGGTGAGCCGCAAGCAGGCGCTCTCCTCGCAGAAGATGCAGGAACTCCAGCCCGAGATGAAGGCCATCAACGAGAAGTATCAGGACGACCCCGAGAAGAAGACCAAGGCCACGCAGGAACTCTGGCGGAAGCATAACTACAACCCGATGGGCGGCTGCCTGCTGGTCTTCATTCAGGTGCCGATCTTCATGGGGCTCTATCGGTCGCTCGCCACCGACGTCGAACTCCGGCAGGCGCCGCTCTTCAGCTCGGCGATCCGCTGGTGCTCGAACCTCGCGGCCCCCGACATGCTCTGGGACTGGTCGAAGGTGCTGCCCCCCTTCCTGACCGCCCCCGAGGGCTGGCTGGGGCCGTTCCTCAACCTCTTCCCGTTGGTCACGATCGGCCTGTTCCTCTGGCAGCAGAAGCTCTTCATGCCGCCGGCCGTCGACGAGCAGCAGAAGGTGCAGCAGCAGGTGATGAACTACATGATGTGGTTCATGGCGCTGATGTTCTTCAAAGTGCCCTGCGGACTATGCCTGTATTTCATCGCCTCGAGCCTGTGGGGCATCGCGGAGCGGCTCTGGCTGCCAAAGACGCTGCCGGCGACG
>JBPCTA010000167.1:0-3227 GCA_051006595.1 Pirellulales bacterium | reverse complement strand
CCAATCGGTGACAATCAGCCAGGCGGCATCACAGTCGGTGGCCGCGCCGGGCTGGAAGAGCGACATCGCGGAGAAGAGTCCCTCGGCGAGCGCGTCGGGGCCGCCACCGACGCCGAGGTGTGGTCCGTGCATGCCCAGCGCCACACTCACCGCGCCGGCCAGTGAATGAAGCGAGCACTGCGGCACGATGTGCGGCGACACCGTGACAGCGCCACCGGTGCGAAGCGTCGAGAGCGACCGGGCGGTCATGATCCGACCGGCCTGACAGGGAGCCGCGATGACGCCACAACGGTCGATTGCGACGGCCTGCTTCACCGACGCCATCACCGCGAGCACGGCAAGCACCGCCACCACCGTATGCTCGTCGCTATGACGCAGAAACCTCGCGGGGAGGTGCGTCGCCGCCGCCGGGGGCGGCCCATCCCGCAGGGCGGCCACTCCAGACAGCGACGATTCCACGAAAGCGTGGCCGAGAATCGCGCAGCCGGCCTGGCCGCTGGTGGGTGGCTGAAGGGAATCGTTCATGCGGCGACGTCCGGGTCGCGAAGGGAAACCGGCGGCGAGCCACCGGGGGGAATCTCGATCGATTTCAGGCCGCCTGCTTGCCAGACTTGACCGCCAGTTTGCGATCGAGCACGTCAAGCATGTCGCCGACGGTGGCGATGCCTTCGAGCAGTTCGGTTTCGATCTGGATGCCGAACCGGCTCTCGATATGGAGCACGAGGCCTGCCATGTCGAGCGAATCGAGGTTCAGGCCCTCGCGGAGTGATGTCGATTCCTGGAGGCCCGGATACGACTCGCCGGTCTCCTTCTCCAGGAGTTCGTGGACGACGGCCGCCAATTCCTGACGATTCATGGTGCAGACCTCCAACATGGATTCGGGTGGGAAGGTGGGGACGATAGCTGAACAGGTCTGGCGGGCGAAGAGCAAAAACCCGAGTATTCTTAGGGCTTCCCGCCCGCTCGTCAGCCGGGCCCGCAATCCACCCCACCACTTCCTGGCATCCGCCTCCTGCACTCCATGGCCATCGCTCGCCTTCATGGACGTCTGCAGATGCTGGCACGGATGCTGGCGACGGCGACAGCCATCTACACATTCGTGCTGGTGTTCGCGACGCACTATCCGAAGCCGGAGGAACTCCTCGGCCCGAACGCACCGTCTGACAAGATGCTTCACTTCATGGCCTACGCCGCGCTCGCGATCCTCGCCGGCGCGACACTCGCCATGGCGAGCCGCTGGTCGATGCGTACTGCCCTCGTTCTCGCCTTGGGGCTGGCCGCGTTTGGCGCCGTGGACGAGATCACGCAGCCGTTCTTCTCGCGAGACGCCGAGCCGCTTGACTGGGTCTACGATTGCATCGGCGTCGTGGGCGGACTGCTGGCCGTCGCCGTGCTCATCTGCATCTTCAGGAGCATCGCCCAGGCGGAACCGCCGCCGTCGCGATCTAGCTGACGACCGACCACGGCCAGGCATTGGCGAGGCATGATCTCTGGGGTCTCAAGGATCAGCGGAAACTTCGTCCGCTGAGCTCACGGCTCCGCAAGGTCGCCGCCGACCGCCATACGGCCGGCGATCGCTTCGAGTAGGCTGCGATCGGCGTCGAGGATGGTCACGCCGCGACGGACCATCATCCGCTCGAGCACGGTTGCCACCTGATCCGGCGTCGACCGCGTACCCGCTTCGCCACCGATCAACTGGTTGGTGAACGCGATCACCTGCTCCGGCACGGTGCCGCCGACCGTCGCCGCCATGCCGATCCGGCAGCCGCACGGAATCGACGAGTTGATCCCACTTTTCACGAGGTCGCCGATCAGGCCACCGAGAAACTGCCGACCGGTGTGTGTGGTGAGCCGACCGCCATCGGGCCGCGAGCCGTGGAGCCGCACCGAACCGTAGGTGGCCTTGAGGTTGCTCGTGATCGTGCCGGCGGCGAGGTTCACCCAGCTGCCGACGTGGCTGTGGCCGAGGAAGCCGTCGTGCGGCTTGTTGCCGTAGGGCTCCATGACGGTGGCCTCGATCTCGCCGCCGGCGCGGCATTCGAGTCCGAGCGACGTGCCCGCACGGATCCAGGCGTGGGGATTCACACGGGCTCGGGGTCCGATCCAGATCGGGCCATCGAGACAGACAAAGGGTCCGATCTCGGCTCCGTCGGCGACCACCACGGGGCCATGACGCACGGCGATCTGGTCGGCAATACGGGCTCCCTCCGCCGCAAACAGCCCGGGCCGCACTTCGCGAAACGCGCCCGAGTCGATTCGCATGGCGAGACAGCCTTCAATCGCGCGTTCATGCGCGGTGACAACATCATGCGGTTCGGCGAGCATCTCCAAGGCCGTGTCTGCCGACGGCAGATTGAGCGATTCGAGAATCGCGGAGGCCGTCGGGCCGTCCGCGGGCAGCAGGTTCTCGTCGATCGAGTCACCGCTGCGATGCAGCATGGCCGCGGCGATCGCTCTGCCTTCCCGCACGACGCAGCGGTGGCCCGCCTCGACGAGCGTGCGGAGTGAGGCCAGATTCTCGCGACTGGGAATCACGCGGGCATTGACGGCAAGCACCGTTTCGCCGAGCCGGGAGATGGGCGCGGGAACGGGCGTGGTATCGACATGTCCGCCCCAGAGCGGAATCCGCCGGCCGCTGAGGGCCGCGAGGTAGGCGGCGAGGTGGGGCCGCGGCGCTCGCCGCACGCTGCCGAATCGGGCGAGCGCATCGACGAGCGTCGTGCTGCCGATGGTGAGGTCGCATGCTGGCCGGGCGGTGGTGAGCACTCCCAGCCGATCAGTTGTCGCATCTTCGAAGACGATGATAAGCATGCCTGGTACGGTAGCATCGGCGGCCGGGGTTCGGGAAATCCCGCCGCCGTTTGCGACCGCTGGCAAATCTCCCACGAGGGGCGTAGGCTCCCACGAAGCCTGAAACAGCCCTCACGAGCCGGAGTGGCGGAATGGCAGACGCGGCGGACTCAAAATCCGTTGCCCGCAAGGGCGTGTGGGTTCAAGTCCCACCTCCGGCATAGTGAGTTTTTGAGATTTTGCTTCAAGGCTACTTGGGCCGGGAAGGCCCAAGCCCACGCCAAGCCCACGATCCAGTGCTCATGGGGGAGGGGATTGAAGGGCATCGGAAGGGTTGAGAACGGATCAGGGATGGAACCGCATCCCATCCGATTGCCTCTGATCGGATTCAGTCCATCCGATCTGTTCTGATCCACTTTTATCTCATCCTAGGCGAC
>JBPCTA010000166.1:0-4278 GCA_051006595.1 Pirellulales bacterium | reverse complement strand
ATCGATGCCCTGCGAAAGAAGTATGGCTCGTCGATTCGCTACACCGAGGCCGATCTCGAGGAGAATCCCACCCTTGCGGACATGGCCACCACGGCCATGGACGTGCTGGCGTCACGGGGCAAGTTCTGGCTGATGGTCGAGGCGGGAGACGTCGATTGGGCGTCGCATGCCAATAACATCGACAACGCGATCGGTGCCGTGCGGAGTGGCGATGCCGCTTTTCAGGCGATCGTGCGCTGGATCGAGCGACACGATGCCTGGAATGAGTCTGCTGTGATCGTGACGAGCGATCACGGACACGCCTTCATGCTCACCGAACCCGAGGCCTTCGCCGGCGGCCTGGAGTGAGTGGCAGCGATTCGGCGGCAGCCGTCACCCGCGGCCATCAGCCGAGGAGCTGCTTCATCTCGCGGACGGCTTGCGCGAAGCCAACGAAGATCGACCGGGCCACGATCGAGTGGCCGATGTTGAGCTCACCCATGCCTTCGAGCCGAGCCACCGGCATGACGTTGCGGTAGGTGAGCCCGTGCCCCGCGTTGAGCTCGAGGCCTGCCTGGCGAACCATCACTCCGGCCCGGGAGAGCTTCACGAGTTCGTCGTGCCGCTCGGACTCCCCCGTGGCGTTGGCATAGCAGCCCGTATGAAGTTCGGCGGCCATTGCGCCGAGGTCCACCGTCGCATCGATCTGCCGAGGGCACGGATCGATGAAGAGCGACACGGCGATCCCGGCGGCCTTCAGCCGGCGGACCGCCTCGTCGGTGGCGGTGCGGTGCGTGACCACGTCGAGTCCCCCTTCGGTGGTGATCTCCTCGCGCTTCTCCGGCACGAGTGTCACTTGGCAGGGCTTCACCCGGCAGGCGATCTCGATCATCGCCGGGGCGATCGCGCACTCGAGGTTGAGTTTGACCTGGACCGTCTGCCGCAGCACCTCGAGATCGCGATCCTGAATGTGCCGTCGATCTTCTCGGAGGTGCACGGTGATCGCGTCGGCACCGCCGAGCTCGGCGGCGGCCGCCGCCCAGACAGGATCCGGCTCCACCGTCCGGCGAGCCTGCCGGACGGTGGCGACGTGATCGATGTTGACGCCGAGAGTTGCCATGAGAGACCAAGCGTCTCTTCCGGCTACTCCTTTTTCAAGAGCACGACCGCGTTGCCGCGGGGTGTTCTCACTCCGAGCACCACCCCGCTCTCGGCCGACTCGTTCGCAAGCGCCGCCTCGAACTCGGCGATGCTGGCCACGGCGGTCTTGCCGACCTTGCGAACGAGCACTCCCGGACCGATGCCCGCCGTGGCCGCGACCCCGACGGGATCGACCCGATCGACGACCACGCCCTCGAAGTCGGCATAGGCATCCTCGGCCAGTGAGCCCTTGTCGCGGACTTCGAGTCCGAACTCCTCCGAGTAGAAGGTTTCCGCGCCTGAATCGGCCTCGGGCTTCAAGGCCGTTCCGCCTTTGGCCAGATCAGCCGGGAGCGGCTTGACGTTGATCGTCAGCGTGATCTGCTCGCCGTCACGGAAGACGGTGAGGGTGTGGGGCTTGCCGACGGCGGCTCGTTCGACGATCTCCTGAAGCGAGCGGGTGCCCTTCACCGGCTGGTCGTCGAAGGCGGTGACAATGTCGAGCTCCTGCACGCCGGCCGCGGCGGCCGGCGATCCGGGCACGACGTCGTTGACGAGCACGCCGTTGCGGTCCTTGGCCCCGAGCTTGGCGGCCATGCGCGTGTCGAGTGGCCCCATCTGCACGCCGATGTAGGCCCGTTCGACGATGCCCTTCGAGATGAGCTGGTCGGTCACCCACCTCGCGAGATTGACGGGAATCGCGAAGCCGATGCCCTGATAGCCGCCGCTGTTCGACGCGATCGCGGTGTTGATCCCCACGACTTCGCCCGAGAGGTTGATCAGTGGCCCGCCCGAGTTGCCTGGATTGATCGCGGCGTCGGTCTGCAGGAACTGGGCGCGGATGCCCCCGAGCCCCCGGCCCTTGCCGCTGATGATGCCGGCGCTGACGGTGGTCTCGAGTTCGAACGGATTGCCGATGGCGATCACCCAGTCGCCGATCTCGAGCTTGTCGGAGTTGCCGAGCTTCGCCGTGGGCAGATCCTTGGCCTCGGTCAAGCGCACGATCGCCAGATCGCTGTCTGGATCGGTCTTGATCTCGGCAGCCTTGAACTCGCGGCCGTCCGACAACTCGATCGTGACTTCGTCAGCCCCTTCGACCACGTGGTTGTTGGTGATCACGAGACCGCTGGCATCCACGATCACACCCGAGCCCACGCCCGATCGCCGCGGCATCTCGCCCCCCTCGGGCATGTTGAACTCGAATCCTTCGGGGAGGCCTTCCGGAAACATGCCCTCGAAGGGGGTGCCCTTGAAGGGATTCTCGCCACCCCGGCGCTGCGGCTTGCGGGCCGATCCTCGCTTTGGCTTCGTTTCGCTCCGCACCACGACGACGGCCGGGGAAGCGGCCTCGGCCGCCCGGCGAAAGGCGTTCGAGAGAGCGTTGGCATGCGTCATGTCATCGGCGGCTTCCTCGGCGCGGACGGCGTCGGGGGCCAGCATGGCGACGACCGCAGCGGCGGACACCGCCAGAGCGCAGTAGATGCACAGGAGCCGCGGAACGTGCCCCCTGCGAACAGCGGACGCGGGCTCGGCGGAGCGCGTGGCCAATGCTCCGGTCGAGACGGAGGTGAACACGGGGAGAGACGCGGGGGGCGAGGCCTGGTTGCCGGTGATCGTGGGGATCGTCGTCATGTGACAGTGACACCTCAGGTATGGGCCCTCTCGGGCCGGACATGGAGTCGTGACCTATCGCCAAACGGAACCGGCCGGCCCCGCAGGCCGGCAGTCCTCGTCACGACGTGTTTCCCACTGTACGCAGGTGGGCTCTGGGTGGTTCGGCGGTTTCAAAAAAACGCCCTTCTTCCCCGGAGTGGAGCCATGCCGGTTGCCCGGCTGCGTTGACAGACGGGGAAACCCCGGCATATTTTCGAGTGCAGGAGACGATTCAGCATGGCCGGTCACGAACACCGCGGACCGACCGAGGCTTCGATCGACCTCGCGGAATGCCAGCGACGGATCGGATATGCCTTTCGGGATCCCGGCCTCCTCTTGGCCGCCCTCACCCATGCCTCGGGGGCCCAGCACAGGCTAGGGTCCAACGAGCGACTCGAGTTTCTGGGCGACGCGATCCTCGGGTTTCTGGTCTGCGAAACGCTCTACCGCGCCTTTCCCGACTCGCTGGAAGGGGATCTCACCCGGATCAAGTCGGTGGTGGTGAGCCGGGAGACCTGCAGCCGGATCAGTGAGCAACTCCAGCTCATCGACTTTCTCATCGTCGGCAAAGGCCTCGCTGACAGTAGACCCGTGCCAACCTCCGTGCTCTCGGACGTGTTCGAATCACTCGTGGCAGCGATTTATCTCGACGGCGGCGTGGAGGCTGTGCGGCCGCTCGTGCACCGCATGCTCACTCCCGAGATCGCGAAGGTGGCGTCGGGCGAACTGGGGTCGAATCACAAGTCGCTGTTGCAGCAGTGGGCGCAGCGGGATTTCGGGGTGACGCCGACCTACGAAGTGATCGAGGAGTCGGGTCCCGATCACAGCAAGAGCTTTCACGTGTCGGCGCAGATCGGCAGCCGGCGGTATGCCCCGGCCTGGGGCCGCAACAAGAAGGAGGCAGAGCAGCGGGCCGCCTCCAATGCGCTCGTCGAGCTCAAGTCGGCCGGCGCAGGCGAGGGGCCAGGCGACTGATACGGCTTCACATTGAGCCCTGCCCGTCCGTCTGTCTTAGCCCAACGCCGTGAGGCGTGGGGTGAATCCTGGATGGCCCCGGATGGAGAGCGGTTTGCCCGCGGCCTGACGGCCGGTCGGCTTTCACGAGCGAAGCAGTCGGCCGCGAGGATCAAGTGGAGGCCGTAGGAAGCCCATCAGACGCCCGCCGGCGTGCACGAGGCATGGCTCGCGGTGGTGAGGGGCGGGGCCCAGTGATATCATCCGGCGACACTATTTCGATCCTTCTTCTCGAGAATCCAACGAACCATGCGAACTGATGACCTCAGCACCAGGCACGCCCCGGCGATGATCTGGTGGCGGAGTGGGTGTTCAGTGCTGCTCCTGATGGGCTGCATGATCTGCCTCCCTGCGGTGGCGGCCGACAATGATCGCCCTGCGACGACCACGGCAGCTGCGGCCTCCTCTGCCGAGATCGACGCGGTACGTGCTGCCTCGAAGGCCTATCGTGCCGCCCTCGCGCGGGGCGATGCAGCAGCCATCCGGCAGGCC
>JBPCTA010000165.1:0-4497 GCA_051006595.1 Pirellulales bacterium | reverse complement strand
CACACCAGAAACGTGGCCGCCGCGATCGCCAGCACGGCGGGCACGAAATAGCCCGCCACGGTATCGGCGACCTTTTGGATCGGCGCCCGGCTGCGCTGCGCATCGGCCACCAGGCCGATGATCCGCGAGAGAAGCGTGTCGGCGATCCGGTCATCGGCGGCACGCTCAACCAGACGGGCTCGTTCCTGATGGTGGCCGACAAGGTCGGCAAAGACACGGTGCTCGCGCGGATCATCGGCATGGTGGCCGATGCGCAGCGGAGCCGGGCACCGATCCAGAAGGTCGCCGACGCCGTCGCGGGCTATTTCGTGCCCGCCGTGCTGGCGATCGCGGTGATCACATTTCTGGTCTGGGCGATCGCGGCGCCGGAGCAGCCGCCGCTGGCCTGGGCCTTCGTCAACGCCGTCGCCGTGCTGATCATCGCCTGCCCCTGCGCGCTCGGGCTCGCGACGCCGATGTCGATCATGGTCGGCATCGGCCGCGGGGCGCGGGAAGGCGTGCTGGTCAAGAACGCCGAGGTGCTTGAGCGGCTCGAGAAGGTCGACACCGTGGTCGTCGACAAGACGGGCACACTGACGGCCGGCCGCCCGTCGCTGACCGAGTGCATCCCGGTGGCGTCCCGAACGGAGGCAGATCTCCTGCGGGATGCCGCGAGCGTCGAGCAGCAGAGCGAACACCCGCTGGCGCGGGCGATCGTGGCGGGCGCGGCGGCACGACACATCGCGGTGCCGGCGGTGGCCCGCTTCGATTCCGTGACAGGCGGCGGTGCCCGCGGGATCGTGGAGGGCCGGGAGGTGCTCGTCGGCAAGCGGGGCTGGCTCGCTGAGGAGCAGGTGGTGGATCTGGCGGCACTCGACGAGCGGGCCGAGTCGCTTCAGCGGCAGGGCCGCACGGTGATGCATGTGGCCGTCGATCGGCGGCTTGCCGGGCTGATCGCGGTGTCGGATCCGATCAAGGCTTCGACGCCCGAGGCTGTGCGCAGTCTCCACGACCTCGGGCTGCGGCTCATCATGCTCACAGGTGACAGCGAAGAGACGGCCCGCACCGTCGCCGCCGGACTCGGGATCGACGAGTTTCGCGCGGGAGTGAAGCCGGAGGGAAAGCATGCGCTCGTCCGGGCCTTGCAGGCGGAGGGCTGCACGGTGGCGATGGCCGGCGACGGCATCAACGACGCACCGGCGCTGGCCGCGGCCGACGTCGGCATCGCCATGGGCACCGGCTCCGATGCCGCGATCGAGTCGGCCGGGGTAACCCTCGTGAAGGGCGATCTGCGGGGAATCGTCAAGGCGATCGACTTGAGCCGTCACACGATGCGGAACATCCGCCAGAACCTCTTCTTCGCGCTCGTCTACAACGCCCTGGGCGTGCCGATCGCGGCCGGCGTGCTCTATCCGCTCTCGAGCCATCTGCTGCTCAATCCGATGATCGCCGCAGCCGCCATGAGCCTGAGTTCCGTGTCGGTCGTGGCCAACGCGCTGCGGCTGCGGTCGATGAAGATGGGCTCTGATACGGTCTCTGCTTGAGCCTCGCGCGTCGGTCGGTTTAAGCCCAACGCCGCGAGGCGTGGGGTGCACCTGGGATCGGCTGGAATCAGGCGTGCTTCGCCCGCGGCGTTACGCGAGGAGACTTTTGCCGCCTCCGAACTGGTGGTACACCTACTCACGTGCGGTCGCTGACGGCTTGGGGTCACCTCCATCCCGACGATCGTTGGCGGCCGGCTCCACGGTTCTCTCGTGAAGGTGGTTCAGTTTGAAGCAGATGCTCCATTCGGCGACGCTCGACAACGGGATCATCCTCGTCGGCGAGCATTTGCCCGATCTCGAATCGGTGGCCGTCGCCTTTCATGCCCCGGCCGGATCGGTCCATGATCCGGAAGGTCGCTGCGGTCTGGCCACGCTGTCCGGCGAACTCTGCCTGCGGGGCGCGGGCGATCGCGACAGCCGGGCGGTGGTCGAGGCGTTGGAGTCGGCGGGCGTGCAGTGGTCGCAGGGCGTGTCGAGCACGCATGCCAGTTTTTCCGGGGCGATGGTCGCCCGCCACCTGCCCGATGTGCTGCCGATCTATGCCGACATCCTGCGGCGGCCGCGACTGCCTGACGATGAGTTTTCCGCCGCTCAGCAGATGGTGCTGCAGAACCTCGCGGGCATCGAGGACGACCCCACCCACCGCACGATCACCGCCCTGCGGCGAATCCACTGCCCGTCTCCCTGGGGCATGCCGACCGAGGGCCTGATCGCCGACGTGGAAGCGATCACGATCGACGACGTGCGGGCGTTTCTCGCGCGGCACCTGCAGCCTCGCGGCATGATCGTCTCGGTCGCCGGCCGGATCGACTGGGACGATTTCGTGCGGCGTGTGGACGAGCTGCTCGGCGACTGGCAGCCCGGGCCCGCCGCCACCATCGCCAACGGGCCGCGGGGCGCCAGGGTGGAGCACGTCGTCCACGATTCGCAGCAGACCCATATCGCCCTGGCATGGTCGGTGCCGCCCTACCGCGACGACGCCTCGCACGAGGCCACGGCGGCGCTGGCCATCCTCGGCGGCGGCCCGAGTTCGCGGCTGTTCACGGAGGTCCGTGAACGACGGGGGCTGTGCTACAGCGTCTCGGCCGGATATCAGACAAGCCGGGATTTCGCCAATGCGGTCTGCTATTCGGGAACGTCCGCGGAGCGGGCCCAGGAGACGCTCGACGTGATGCTCGCCGAGATCGATCGGCTGCCGGGCACGATCACGGCCGAGGAGCTCGATCGCGTGAAGGCCCGTGCCAAGAGCGGGCTCGTGATGCAGCAGGAGTCGAGCGCGGCACGGGCCGGGTCGATCGCCCGGCAGTGGTATCACCTCGGCGCGATGCGGACCCTCGCGGCAGAGGTGGAGCGATACGACCGGCTCAGCGTGCCTGCGGTCGAGGCCTGGCTTGCCGGCCAGCCCCCGCGGGATCTTACGGTCGTGTCGCTGGGTCGTGATCCCCTGGAGGTGCCCGGTGCCATTCCTGCATGAACGCCTGCCGAACGGGCTCGATGTGATCGTCGAGACCTCGGCCTCGGCCGTCTCGACCAGCATCGGCTTCTTCGTGATGACGGGCTCGCGGGACGAGTCGGCCGACATCTGGGGCGCCAGCCACTTCCTCGAGCACATGGTCTTCAAGGGCACTCCCGAGATTTCGGGCGACGACATCAACCGTCGCTTCGACGCCATGGGCGCGAGCGTCAATGCGTTCACCAGCGAAGAAGACACGGTCTACTACGCGTCGGTGCTCCCCGATCAGCAGGAGGAGGCGTTCGAACTGCTGGCACGGATGATGCGGCCGGCGCTTCGCGAGACCGATTTCGACACCGAGAAGCTCGTCATCCTGGAGGAGATCCGGATGTATGACGATCAGCCGCCGTTCGGGGCCGACGACCGCTGTCGCGCCGCCTTCTTCGGTGGCCACCCGCTGGCACGCAGCGTGCTCGGGTCGGTGGCATCGATCACGGCGCTGCCGGTCGAGGCGATGCGCGACTACCACCGCCGCCGCTACGCCCCCGGCACGATGGTGCTGGTGGCGAGCGGAGCCGTCGATGTGCCGTCGCTGATGGCCGCGGCGCAGCGGCTGTGCGGCGACTGGGAGCCGATGCCCGCGGTCGAACGGCTCGTGCCCGCCCCGCCCCGCCACGCGGCCAACGCCGTGCCCGAGCGGATCGTGCGGCCGGCCGCGGCGCTCGACTATGCCGTGCGGATGGTCGCCGGCCCCGACGAGCACCATCCCGACCGCCACGCGGCCCGGCTCCTGTCGATGCTCCTCGGCGACGCCTCTGGCAGCCGGCTCTATTGGGGCCTCGTCGATTCTGGCGAGGCCGAGCAGGCCGCCTGCATTCATCAAGACTTTCTCGACGCGGGATTGTTCACCACGCAGTTGTCGTGCGATGCCGCCGATGTCGAGGCGTTGATGGAACGGATCGACGACATCTATGCCGAGACTGCCGCCCAAGGCATCGCCCGAGAGGAGTTCGAGCGGGCCCGCAACAAGTTTGCCAGCCGCGTCGTGCTCGGCGGCGAGAAGCCGCGGCGCCGGCTCTTCGAGGTGGGCCTCGACTGGTCGCATGCGCGGACCTACCGATCGGTCGCCGAGAACCTGCGGATCGTCGAATCGCTGAGTCTCGACGATGTGCACCGCATCCTGCGGGACTGGCCGCTCGACGCCCCGGCGGCGACGGTGATCGCGGGCCCGGGCACGGAAGCCTGATCCGGCGACAGCCGCTTCCGCCCCCGGGGCCGGGACGGCATAATCGCGACATTGCCGAGATGGTCTTTTTCCCGAGCGTGGGTGACGAGCATGGTTCCGTTGTTCGCCGATGCCAACCGCTGGCTGATCGCCCTGCCGCCGATCTGGATGCTGGGAGCGGGGGCCGCGGCCACGCTGCTGGCCACGCTCGCCGGCTATTTCCTGCTGCGGCTCGTGGCTCCGCGGCTCGCCGCGGGAGCGCGGGCGAGCCGTGGGGACGGCGTTCTGGGTGCGGT
>JBPCTA010000164.1:0-5398 GCA_051006595.1 Pirellulales bacterium | reverse complement strand
CTTCTGACACTCACCCTTCTGACCCTCACCCTTCTGACCCTCACCCTTCTGACCCTCACCCTTCTGACCCTCGCCCTGCTGACCTTGCTTGCCGTTGTCAACTTCTCGGGATTGGTTGCCGCGTTGTTGATCACTCGCCTTGCCGTCGCCATCGCCGCCATCGGGCTTGCCAGCTTCGGCACCCGGTCGCTGCGAAGGATCACCGGCTTCGCTACCGGGGTTGCCGTCGCGGCCCTTGGCCTTGCCGTCACCGCTCGGGTCCGTCTGCTGACCTTGGCCGGCGGGCTTGGGCTGCGGCCCCTGTTCGCCGGCTGAAGATTGTTCGCTGGCTGAAGATAGATCACCGGCTGACGATTGCTCGCCGGGCTTCGATTGACCACCAGGCTTCGTCTGTTCGCGATGTTGCAGGATCCGCTCCATCGCTTCGCCGTCATCCGTCCCGTCGGCCGCCACGGTGCCCTGCGGCTCAGGCTTGCCTCGAGATTGCGACCCGCCCTTCCCCGAGCCGCCTGGCTTCGTGCCATCGCCCTGCTCATTCGTTCCGGCACCAGTGCGCTGGTCGTTCTGCTGACGCCCCGCTCCTGGCTGATCCCCTTGGCCGCCCGTGCCGGGCTTCATCTCGCCGGCGCCGCCACCCTCCTGCTGCCCCGGCCCCGATGGCTTCTGCTGACCACCCTGACCGCCGTCCTTCTGATTGCCGGCTTGGCCGCCACCCTGACCATCGGTTCCGCCCTGACCCTGCGGTTTGTTGCCAGCGCCATCGCGACTCCCCTGCTGTTGCTGCTGCCCTGGCTGATTGCCGGCCTTGCCTTCCGCGCCGTCATTCGACTTCGCGCCCTCGCCGCCCCCCTGCTCCTCACCCTCCTGCGGTTCTCCCTGCTTGCCGCCTTGTTTTGGGTCTGGCTGCTGCTGCGACTTTTCCTGCTCGTCGCCCTCACGGCCGCTGTCGCCACTCTTCCCCGATGGCTGCTGACCGCCCGCCTGTGGCTCAGACTGGTCCTGGCCTGCATCACGCTCCCCTTGCCCTCCACCACCGGCACCGGATTCCTGTTCTCGAGACCCCTGACCATCTTTGGGTCCCCGACCGTCCTCAGACTCTTGCCCGTCCTTGGACCCCTGCCCATCCTTGGACTGCTGGCCCTCTTCCTCTGCGTGGTCTTCCGCCGCTTCGTCGTTCAGCTCCTCGTTGCCCTCACGAGCCGGCTCAGGCGGCGGCTGACGGGGCGGCGCGCTGGCATCGATCTTGAGCTTCTGCCACCCGGTCACGGTCACATTCGCTACCTCGGGCCGATTGTCTTTCGCAACGGCGCGATACTCGAGCACCTGCCCTGGACCAGCGCCGAGTTCTGCCGGGATCAGCGTCGCCGCACCGCGCCACACCTTCCGCCGGCCGACGAGCAGTTCCCGGCCGGGCTTCTCACCACCTGGCTGAAGACGGGTCTCCACGCTGACGCTCGTGAGGCCGAAGTCGGGATCGACCGCTCGCACCCGGATCGTCACCGGCGCGTCCGGTGGCACGCGCACCACCTTGTCCGTCGGCTCCTCGATCGATACCTCGGGCGCCAGATCGGGAATCACCTCGATGCGATACTCCATCTTGTCGGCCACAGCTGGCTCGCGCCGCGCGAGCGACGAGGCCTTCGGCTGAAAGAGTAGTCGGTATGACGCGTGGTCCGCGGCCGACCGCTCGGCATTGAGCTGGAGCATGAAGGTGCCCCGGGCTCGCGCCAGGTCTTGCGGAGCGACGGCCAGCGGCACGTCTCGCTTGCCATCGGAGCCGAGGTCGATCCAGGCCGCCTCGAGCGGATGATTGCTCTCCGCGACGACCGTCACCTTCGTGCCCTCCAGCCCGCGGAGATCGCCCTGCCAAGGCACCGTCTCGTCGGCCTGCCGCGTGTAGTCGGGATAGTGGTACCGCACCTCGCGCACCAAGAGCGACGGCGCATCGACCACGGCCACGCGGATTCGTTCGCTGCGGGCATCGCCGGCGGCGATCACGATCTCGACGGGATGGTCGAGGCTGCGATCGGCGTCGGGGAGCACCGCCGTATGGAGTTTCGCACCCGCCGTCTGCATCGGCACCCGCCAGGCTGCGGCGGTCGGCTCAGCCGCGCCGTCGTCCCGGAGTGACGTGACGAGGAGCACGGGCTGTTCACCGGCCCCCAGCCCGCGAATGCCGCTCGACACGACCAGTTGCCGCCCACGCACCAGCGTGACCACGCCATTGACGATCGGCAACGACTGCTGGGTGGCGTCGGCCGCTGGAGGACCACCGGGCATCCGCCATGACATCACGGGAGCTTCGATCCGCACCCGCGACGGCGCCATGATGCCGAGCCACGGCGCCATGAGCCGCGCGGCCGATATCAACAGGCTCTTCGGGGCGGTAATTTCATACAGTCCCGCCACCACGATGAGCCCTGCGAGCACGTAGGCGAGCCGGAGCGCCGGTGTGCGGTCGATGACCCCGTCGGCGGACACCGTCGAGAGTTGGCGCGCGGCGCGACGGCGTAGCGACTTCACGATCAGCGGCGTTGCTTCGTCGGACCGCGATCGCGCCAAGACGGCGTTGACCACATCGTTGTGCAGTTCAGGATGTTCGCGCTCGATGACCCGGGCCGCATACACGAGATTCACGCGATAGCGGACGAGCGGAAGCATCCAGCGGACGGCTGCTGCGACGAACGCCATCAGCCCGACGGCGAGCCATGACCACCGGGCCCAGGCCGGCAGTCCACCGGGCACGAACCAATGCTCGACCACGACCCCGCTGCCGAGCCAGAGCATCGCCCCGACCGCGGCCGCCAGCAGGAATGTCGTGACGGCGACACCCTTGTAGTCGGCACCGGCGGCCTTGAGCCGCTTGGCGAGATAGCGTTCCGACTTCGACTCCACCACGCCGTCGTCGGACCAGGCGGCGACGGCCAGCGGATCGGTCGGATTCTGAGACGCCGTCGCCATCGGGGGTTCCTCCGGCACGGGGCTGCCCACAGGAGCGTGGAGCATGCCGCAGCGGCACCGCAACCGATTATATCGGTCCCATACGGTCGTCATCTGGGAAAAACGCGTCCGACTTGGCAGAGCTGGGAAGGCTGCGGCACGATGGCAGCTCCCGACGCGGCGGAATGCATCCGCGGACGCAAAACCAGGAAACCCCGGATGGCGATGCTGCCTGACGCGGAAACGTTCAAGCGCCTCGTCGATGGCTCGGCACGGGGTCCAGGGCCGGCGGCGGCGCGGCTGGCACTGGCCGCCGCGAGCCTGCCCTACTCGCTCGCCGTGGCCGCACGGAATCTGGGATATGACGCGAGCCTGCTACCGACCGGCGGGGTGGATGTGCCCGTGATCTCGATCGGTAACCTGACGCTCGGCGGCACCGGCAAGACGCCACTGGTGGCATGGGCCGCCCGGCTGCTCATCGACAAAGGCATCCCGCCGGCGATCGTCAGCCGGGGCTACGCCGCCCGGCCGGGCGAGCAGAGCGACGAGGGGGCCGAACTCGGCATCCTGCTTCCCGGCGTCGTGCATGTGGAGAATCGTGACCGCGTGGCGGGAAGCCAGACAGCCGTCGCCTCGGGAGCCGGCGCGATCGTGCTTGATGACGGCTTTCAGCATCGCCGGATGCGCCGCGATCTCGACATCATCGCGGTGGATGCCACGGATCCGTTCGGCTGTGGCCACCTCTTTCCTCGGGGCCTGCTCCGCGAGCCGCTTCGCGGCCTCCGCCGAGCCCGCGCCGTGGTGCTGACCCGGGCCAGCGCGGTCGCTCCAGCCGGCCGCGTGGCCATTCGCGAGGCGCTCGCGGCGGCATGCGGAGGCCGGCTCCCCAAGGTCTGGATGGAGGCGGAACATCGGCCGATCGCCCTGCGGTCGAGCGATGGCACGACCCAGCCGTTGACCGCAGTCCGGGGCCGTCGCATCGCGGCCTTCGCCGGGATCGGCAATCCTGCGGGATTTCGCGGCACGCTGGCAGCGCTCGCTGCCGATCTCGTCGATGTCAGCCTGTTCCCCGATCATCATCCCTATGACACTGCCGACCTCGATCGGCTCACCGCGCGGATGGCGGCCACGGAGGCAGAGGTGGCGGTCACCACGCTCAAGGATCTGGTGAAGATCCGCCGCACGCAGTTGGGCGACATCCCGCTGGTGGCGGTCGAGATCGCGATGCACCCGCTCGCCGGCGGCGACGAGCTCGCCCACCTGATCGAGGCCGTCGCCGCGCGGACCGACACACCGCGGAGCCCCACTCCGTGAACGATTCTTCGGCACGACCGATCGACGTGTCGATCCTCGTCAACACCTTTCGCCGCCCACGGCATCTCGCGCTGGTACTCGAATCGATCGCCCTGCAGCAGGCTGCGACCTCGTGGGAAGTGATCGTGTCCGACGACGGCTCGGACGACGGCACCGAAGCACTCGTCACCGCGTTTGCGGCAACGGCCCCCTTTCCCGTGCGGTTCACCAGCCGGCCGCACGACGGCTTCCGGCTCGCCCGCGTGCGAAACGAGGCTGCCCGCCTCGCTCGCGGCGACTATTACCTATTTTTGGACGGGGATTGCATGCTCCCGCGGCATCACGTGGCGGCGCATCTCTCCCGCCGACGGCGGGGCACGGCGCTCGTCGGCTACTGCGCGCGGCTCACGGAGGAGGCCAGTCGCGGACTCAGGCCTGAAGACCTTCCGCCGCTTGATCTGCCGCGGCTCGTCACGCTCGACGAGCGGCAGAGCCTCGCCCGCCGCCGCCGCAAGGCATGGTGGCATGGGGCGATGCGGCATCCGACGAAGCCACGGCTCACGGGAGGCGACTTCGGCGTCTGGCGGGACGACTTCATCGGCATCAATGGCTTTGACGAACAGTTCGTCGGCTGGGGCCAGGAGGACGACGACTTCGGCCTGCGACTGCGGGCCCGGGGCGTGAGGCTGGAATCCATTCTCGACCGCACCTGCTCGCTGCACATCTGGCATGCCACCGATCCCACGGCGGCGGCCCGCTGGCGGGACGGCTCGAACGTGCGGTATTTCGCCCGCCACGGTCGCCTGACCGTCTGCCGTCACGGCCTCGTTGACCGTCCCGCAACCGCGGTGGCCTGGGGGCTTCCGCACGACATCGCCACCACGCCGCTCGGCATGGCCGTGGCGCGGCAACTCGCCGGGGCCACGCGGGCCGCCGCCGGCGCCGCCTGCGAAATCGATGTCGTGGTGCGTCCGGGCAGGGCCAGCTTCACGCGGCCGGCGGAGTGCCGCCTGGCGGTGATCGCGGCAGGCATCGAGCCCGATGCAGTGATTCGCAACACCGCGGATCAGATCGTCACGGTCTCCGACGAGCAGTCCATTGCCGTAGCCGTCGCCACGGCAGGCTGACCGCCGTGAGGCGTGAGGCGTGAGGTGAGGCGTGAAAC
>JBPCTA010000163.1:0-2563 GCA_051006595.1 Pirellulales bacterium | reverse complement strand
CAGGTGCCCACCAGCACCAGCGGCACGATCCCGAGCATCGGGCCAAGCCCCAACGGTATCGATTACGCGATGACGGGGGATACGGGATCGTCCCGAGACGTCCGCGTGTACGTGAGTGGCACCGAGCGGAACGGGACTTCGGGCGGCTACGCCCGCAACAACCTGCTCATCCAGGAGGAGCAGGCGGCCCCCTACAACTTTGCCTACCAGCCGTATCTGACGAGCACCACCGCGATGCCCGCCAACCAGTGGCTGAGAGTTGCCGTGACCGCCTATTCAGGCACCACGCTCTTCCAGGTGAACGGCCAGACGTGGGCCCGGACGACGGCCGCGACCGGCACGGGCAACGTCATGCTTGGCTACATGGATCTTTTTACCTCAGTGGCCCCGAGCACGATCTTCGGGCTCTATGACAACGTCACCGTCTCGGTCGCCGAACCGCCGGCAACGCGGCTTACCTGGACTCCGAACGGCGCAACGGCGGGGGGCGCTGGCAACTGGTCGAACCTCGGCACCCGATGGATCGGCTCGGGAACGAGCCCAACCACCTGGGACTGGTCGCTCCCAGCACGGTTCGAGGGAACGGCCGGCACCGTCTCGATCGACACGCAGGTAACGGTGGGAGCAGGGCTCGAGTTCCTGACCGACGGCTACACGCTCACGAGCGGCACGCTGATCATGGGCTCGTTCGATCCGGCCAGCGGCGTGAGCTTCAACACCAAAGCGGTGTCGCTGGTCACGGTCGCGTGAAGCGCTACGGCACGGATCGAGTCGCTGATTCGCGGCACCCGCGGCGTCACGAAACTCGGCACCGGCACGCTCGTGCTCGCCAATGCCAACACTGTTTCAGGCACCTCGGTCGTGCAGGAGGGCACGCTCCGCCTCGGCAACCAGTCGGCGCTCGCCAGCAGCCCGGTGAGCGTCGTTTCCGGCGGAACACTCGAGATCGATCCGTCGCTGGGCATGATCGGCCCCCGGCTGATCCTCAACGGCGGCACGGTCGCTGCGGCGGGGGCGACGCTCACCGTCGACCGCGACATCGGCGTGCGGCAGTTCATCGTCAATGCGGGCAGGCTCGCCGGATCCCCGGGGCTCGAGGTGACGCTCGGCGGGACGATGATCATGTCGGGCTCCGCCGTCACCGGCGTGGACGTGGCAACCCTCGTGGTCGATGAGTCTGCGACCGGTGGTCGGGTGGATCTCGGCGTGGGGAGGATCAACGTCGCCGCTGGGGGCATCACCGCTGAAGCGCTCGTACTCGACATCCTCGCTGGGCGTAGCGGCACCGCAGGCCTGTGGTCGGGCACGACTGGAATCACGTCGTCGGTGGCTGCCGCAGCGACGGCCTCATCGCGGGCCATAGGCTGGATCGATCGAGGCGGCGGCGCTTTGTCGGTGGCGTTTTCAGCGCCTGGCGATACGAATATTGACGGTCAGTGCGATATCCTGGATGCCGCAAACCTTCTCACGGCCGGAAAGTATGGCTTGGGAGCGCCAGCGAACTGGAGTCAGGGCGACTTCAACTACGACGGCGTCGTTGACATTCTGGACGTCGGTGATTTTCTCGCGACTGGCCTGTACAACACGGGTTCGTATCTCCCGGCGGGAGCAGCGCCGCGTGCAGCCGTGCCGGAGCCTGGCTCCGCGATGCTTGCCGGGCTTGCTGGCGTCGCTGGCGCAGCCTGCCTGCGTCGGCGACGGAGCCGCGTGGCGGCGGAGCCCGGCGGCCGGCCGTGAGAAGCCTGTTGCTGGCAGTGGCCGCCGCGGTCGGCTTCTCCGTAGGTGTTGCCGATGACGGGATGTGGCAGGCTCCGCCCGCGCTCCAGCGTGGCGATACCGTGGCGCTCGTCGCCCCGTGTGGCGTGGCCGGTGCTGGAGACGTCCACCAGTTTGCCGCGTCGCTCGAGGCGGCGGGACTGCACGTTGACCTTGACCCGTCAGTGCCGGGCCGCCGGCACCGGTATCTGGCGGGCACCGATGACGAGCGGGCGGACGAACTCAATCGGGCGATTCGAAACCCTGCGATCCGTGGAATCTTCGTGCTTCGCGGCGGCTTCGGGCTCACGCGGATCCTTGACCGTATCGACTACGACGCGTTGAGGCTCAACCCCAAGGTGGTGTCGGGCTACTCAGACGTCACCGCCCTGCACCTCGCCATCGCCCGCAAGGCCCGCTTGATCACATTCCATGCGCCGATGGCCAGCTCGGTGCGGGCGGCCGGTCCCAGCCCCTCGTTTGCCGATCGTTCATTTCGTGACATGTTGCTGCTCGACGCGACGGCGGCCTCACGGATCATCCCCGTGCCCGAGCAGGGGCGGGTGACGACGATCACCGGGGGCCGTTGCGAGGGACGACTGGTCGGCGGCAACCTATCGTTGATTTGCGCGACACTCGGCACGCCCTATGCGATCAATCCCGAAGGAGCGGTGCTGTTTATCGAAGACGTCGGCGAGCGGACGTATCGCGTGGACCGAATGATGTCGCACCTGCGACTCGCGGGGGTTCTCGATGCGGCTGCCGGCATCGTGGTGGGCCGCTTCACATGCGATGACACACCCGAGAA
>JBPCTA010000162.1:0-10499 GCA_051006595.1 Pirellulales bacterium | reverse complement strand
GCGTCATACGCCGGCTCGCGGGGCACGGGCAGCCCCTCGCTGAGTTCATGCCGTTCCGGTACAAGCCGACCGGCCGTAAGGCCGCGGGCCGCGTTACGTTTGGCTCCATGCCCACTCGGGGTTCGACCCCACGCCTTACGGCGTTGGGCTTGTACAGGCCACCGCATCGTGCCAGCCGACCGGCCGTGAGGCCGCGGGCGAAGTTCGCTGGATCGAGACGTCGGTTTGGACAGACGGCCGCACGAGGATCCAGCGGGGGCCGTATCAGAAGGTCACGACCGGGCCGGATGCCGGGTCGTCACGCGGGGGCTGGTCGGCGGCCTGTGCTGCCACGTCGGCGTCGAGCAGGGTCGCCAGGGCGGCGTGGTGCGGGATGCCGGCGGCCTCGAGGAAGTTGGCCAGCAGCCGGAAGCCGTAGCGGGTGAGGATCGACTCGGGGTGAAACTGCACGCCGTAGATCGCGTCGGCCTCGTCGGCGATGGCCATGATCGTGCCGGCCTCGTCACGGGCGGTTGCCGTGAGGGACTCGGGAAGCGACGCTGCCTCGACCACGAGCGAGTGATAGCGGCAGGCAGTCATCGGGCTGGGAATGCCCGAGAAGAGATTCACGCCGTCATGATGCACCGCGCTCGTGCGGCCATGCACGGGCATGTGTGCCGGCACGATCCGGCCGCCGCATGCCGCGGCGATCACTTGATGGCCCAGACACACACCCAGCAGGGGCACGCGGCCTCGCGCTGCCCGCACCACCTCGATCGAGCAGCCTGCCTCGGCGGGTGTGCAGGGGCCGGGCGAGATCACGATCGCCGCCGGCGAAGCGCGGAGCACGTCTTCGGCGGTGGTGCCGTGGCTCGGTACGACGACGGCCTGCACGCCAAGAAGATGAAAGTGTCTCGCGAGGTTGAAGACAAAACTGTCGCGGTTGTCGAGCACGATGATCATGCCGGGCCACCTCCGCCGAGGCCCAGCGCCTCGAGCACCCGCAGCATGCCCTCGGCCTTGTGGAGCGACTCCGCGTATTCCGCGGCGGGATCGCTGGCGGCCGTGATCCCTCCGCCTGCAGAAAATGTGATCGATCCGGGAGCGATCACGAGCGTGCGGATCAAGAGATTGAAGTCGGCTGCGCCATCGAGGCCCACGTAGCCGAGCGAGCCGCAGTAGCAGCCCCGCGACACGCCCTCGACGTCCGAGATGATCTCGCAGGCGCGATGCTTCGGCGCCCCGGAGATGCTGCCCCCCGGGATCGCCGCCTCGAGGGCGTCGATCGGTCCGAGGCCGGGCCGCAGGCGGCCGGAGACGATCGACACGAGGTGCTGCACATACCGGTAGCGCTCCAGCCGGCTGAGTGCCTCCACCCGCACGCTCGCAGGCGTGCAGACGCGGGCCAGATCGTTGCGGAGCAGGTCCACGATCATCACGTTTTCGGCGCGATCCTTCCCGCTCGTCTCGAGATCATCGCCGGCGTAGAGATCGGCTTCGGGGCTTGCGATCATCCGCCGCGTGCCCTTGATCGGATGCGTGCGGACGACTCCCTGACGCACCTGCAGAAAGCGTTCCGGCGACATGCTCGCCACCTGGATCGCCCCCGCATCGAAGTAGCCGGCGAACGGGGCCGGGTTGACCGCCCGCGCTCGCAGGTAGGCCTCGACGGGATCCAGGTCGGCGGCGACGCAAAACCGCTGGGCGAGATTGGCCTGGAAGATGTCGCCGGCATGCACGAAGTCGACGCCGGTGCGAACCATGTCGAGATAGGTGCCGCGGGAATGCGTCGAGGCGAGGGCCGGCCAGTCGGGAAAGGGATGAAACGGGGCAGCAGGTGGTGGCGGCAGCGGCCGCGACGGCAGCATGGCCGGCGACGATTCGGGCACGGACGGGTCGCTGGTGCCTGCGGCCAGAAACGCCGCCAGTCGCTCGTGGCCGCGTCGGCTGCGCTCGATGGGCCCGCGGGCTGGCACGCCCTGGGAGATGAACCACCCGCGGCCGAGATCGTGGTCGTAGGCAAACACGAGGTCGTAGACATGCAGCGAAAGGAGCGGGCCGGTGGCCGCGGTCGGGGGCGGTGCGAGGCCGCGTTGCGCGAGGCCGCATTCATACGAGATCAGCCCCGCCACGCCCCCCTGGAACGGCGGCAGGCCCGGGATCGTCGGGCAGGCGAGATCATGGAGTAGACGACGGGTCGCCTGGAACGCCGTCGCGATGTCATGCGCGGAGGCGGCCCACTCGGGGCTGCGTTCGACCTGCCACGAATGCACGGGGTCGGCGGCCACGAAAGAAAACCGTCCCAGCCGGAGCGGGGCGGCCGCATCGACCATCGCGCTGTCGAGGAAGATGGCGTGGGGCAGCCGCGCGGCGTGACGAAACACGGTGACGGGATCGACGCCGGCCGCGGCTTCGGCCACGATCGCGCCCGAGGCCGTCGTCCAGTGGCTGGCGAGCCAGGGGTGCGACACGAGCGGCGGTGCGTTCGTTGCGGTCGCGGGCGGCTGGGAACTCATGTCGTGGCTTACTCCTCCACCACGACCGGGGCGGCCGAGGTCTCGGCGACCCGCGCTGCGGCGCGCGAAGGGCCGTGGGCGATTTCGGGACGGGTGAGGTGGCCCCACTCGAGCGACTGGTCCTGCCGGTAGTCCTTGTCGAGCGTCAGCGCGGTGACCGCCTTGGCCATTTCGTAGCCCAGATAAAAGGCGTGACTCGGATCGACGTCGGTGCGGCCCGCGGCTCCGAGCCGCGCGAAGAGCTCGAAGGGATCGGGCGATTCGAGGTGCAGTCCGGCACCGATCACGTGGATCAGCCCCCGCTCGGCGAAGATCCGGAAGTTGGGGTCGCGGATCGCTTCGGCGAGGCGATCGAGCGACTCGTCCCCGTACTCCCGCGGCTTGCCCGCACGCAGCGCGATCAGCCGGGGCTCCACGTGCTTCGGCAGCGTGCGGTTGACGACTGCATGCCAGGCGAGCGCTCGCGCAAGTACGCATTCTTTCACGCTGCTGCGGGCCCAATGGATCACCTCGGTCGTCAGCACCGAGCGGATGCCGACCTCCTGGCAGAAGCCGATGAGCAACATGTTGACGCCCGCCGAGTCAACGTCGGTGAGTTCGGTGAGGTTGCCCACGCCCATCATCATCTCGGCGTCGGGATGTCGCTTCCGCACGTCGAGGTAGCGACCGAGACTGGCCGCAAACCCGAAGCCGATCGGCTCGAGCACCGGATCCAGCCGAAACGGCACGCCGGCCCGCGCGAGCGCCTCGATCGTGGCGTCGAAGCCCTCCATCGTCGCCGGCACATCGGGCACGACGACCACCTCGGTGGCCCAGTCCGGGGCCGCGGTCACGTTCGACGAGTTGACCGAGAGCACGAGGCTCGCGCCGGCACGGGTCGCCGCCGCCACTTCGCGGGGCTCGAAGCTGTCGATCGACACCCGAAACCCCTCGGCCACCAGCATCCCCACCGCATCGCCCACGCCGACCCAGACGTCGCCGGGGTCGCAGCCCACGTCGATCCGATCCGCGCCTACAGCGCGGCGCCGCCGGGCCTCGGTGAGGATCGCGGCGAGCGACATCCGCGGAGCATGGTTGATCTCGGCGATGATCTCGATGTCGTGGCGGCCGTAGCCGGTGAGGTCACGGGATTTCTGCCCGAAAAACTCGTCGAGCGCGCGGAGATCCTCGGGACCACGGTCGATGGGGAGTGTGGTCGTGCCGGCGAAGACGTCGAGCTCGCCTCGGCAGCCGCCCGGGATCACGATCCGCGTCGTGCCGTCTGGAATCGCCAGCCGCTTCGCGATCCAGGCGGTGGTCATCAGCGCCGCGACGGTGATCGGCATCACCTGCACCGAATACTCGAAGCCGGCTCGGGCAGCGAGCCGTTCGAGGACCTGCCGCAGGGAGTGCTCGGCGAGCCGTCCGGTCACAAAATGGATGTGGGGTCGCGCGGCGGTCACGGCGGCCATCATGGAGCGGGGAAAGCCGACAGTTTATCATGGAAGCTCTTCCCAGGACGGCTCCGGCATGATCATCGAAGGCATCGTCACCACGGCTGATCCCGACGGCGGCATGCATGTCGCGGCGATGGGGCCGTGGGTGGACGACGCTGAGCGGGCGGCGGGCCGGATCACGCGGCTCGTGCTCAAGCCGTTCGCCACGAGCCATACGGCGGCGAACCTCGCGAGGATCCCGGCGGGCGTGTTTCATCTCACCGACGATGTGCTGCTGCTGGCGCGGATCGTGGCAGGGGGGCCGGCCGCCGTGCCGGAGTCGCGTCCTGCCGAGAACGTGCCGGGCCGGGTGCTCGTGGATGCCTGCCAGGCATGGGAGTTTGTGATCGAGACCGTCGATGATTCGCGGGAGCGGATCGAACTGGCGGCCCGCGTGGTGGCGGTGCATGCCGGCCGACCGTTCATCGGATTCAACCGTGCGGCTCATGCCGTCGTCGAGGCGGCGATTCTCGTCACCAGGCTCCATCTGCTGAAGCCCGCCGACGTGCGTGGGCAGGCTGCCGCCTTGCGGCCGCTGGTGGAGAAGACCGGCGGCGCGCGGGAACGGGAGGCTTTTTCCATCCTGGCAGCGCGGATCGACGCGGGGTAGGGAGCGGTCGGTCGCCGGGGGCGTGCGGGCCGCCAAACCTCATGTATGCTTGAACCGAATGCCTTTCGAACCGCCTGCATCGTCTGACCTGCCCAATGCCGTCGAGGTCCGCGCCCCCGCGCGGCTGCACCTCGGGATGCTGTCGTTTGGCGTGCCCGGCACCCGGGCGTTTGGCGGGGTTGGAATGATGCTCGACCGGCCGGCAGTGCAGGTTCGGCTGCGGCGGTCCGACCGGCTCGAGGCCCGCGGGCTCCACGCCGAACGGGCCCTCGAGTATGCGAAGGCATGCTCGGAGTTTTGGCGAATCGGCGGCGCGGGCTGTGCGATCGAGATCGTCGCTGCCCCGGCCGCCCACGTGGGCCTCGGCAGCGGCACGCAGCTCGGGCTCGTGATCGCTGCCGGCATGCGGCATCTCTTCAGGCTCGGGCCAGAGGCCAATGCGCCGCCCGCCACGCCCCATCCCGTTCAGGACGAGCTGCATCCGACGGAGCATGACTGGCTGTTCGACGTTCGCGACGCGCTCGAACTGGCCCGCGCCGTGGGCCGCGGCCGCCGGTCGTGCGTGGGCGTCTATGGATTCAGCCGCGGCGGTCTGATCGTCGAGGCGGGGCGAATGATGCGGGAGAATGCCGGCCCGGATGACGACGTCACACGGGAGTTTTCTCCGATGGTCGCACGGGTGCGGTTGCCCGCGGCCTGGAGGTGCGTGCTCTTGGTCGCCCGCGATGCGACTGGGCTCTCCGGCGAAGCGGAGCGGGCCGCCTTCGGCCGGCTCGCGCCGGTGCCCCGCGAGGTGACCGCGGAGCTGTCGCGGATCGCGCTGGTCGACATGCTGCCCGCGGCGGTCGAGGGGAAGTTCATCGAGTTCTCGCTCGCTGTGCGGAACTACGGCGCGATTGCCGGCGTGCCCTTCCAGGCAGAATCGCAGAAGCTGTCCTATGCCCAGGCCACGGCCGACCTGCTGGAGCTGCTCACCGAGTTGGGCGCTCCGGGATGCACGCAGTCGAGTTGGGGGCCGGCGGTGATGGCCTGCTGCGAGACGCTCGAAAAGGCGGGAGTCCTCGTTGACCGGCTCGAATCGCTCGGGCTCGGCAAGCACCACGACATCGTGATCTCCCGCTTCGACACGCAGGGCGCGGTGCTGCGGGTGATCGAGTAAGCAGCGGGCGTGAGGTCGGAATCAGCGCGGTTTGCCCGCGGCCTGACGGCCGGTCGGCTTTCACAGAGCGGAGCACGGGGAGCTCAGACGCGGAGCCCGTAGGCGGTGAGCACGCTGCGGAGCTTCTCGGCGAGCTCTGGCTCGAGGGGCACCAGCGGCAGCCGGATGTCGCCGGTGTCGCGGCCCACCATCGCCATCGCCGCCTTGATCGGAATCGGATTGCTGGCGAGGCCGAGGAGGTCGCGGCAGAGGCCGAAGAGCTTGATGTGCAGGCCGCGGGCCTTCGCGAGATCGCCCGCTGCGAAGGCGTCGCAGAGCGCCTTCATGTCGCCCGGCACGAGATTGCCGACGACGGAGATCACGCCGCGGCCGCCGACCGCGAGCAGCGGCAGCGTCATGCTGTCGTCGCCCGAGAGCACCGTGAGGTCGGTGGCTGCGAGGATCTGTGAGGCCTGATCCATCGAGCCGGTCGCCTCCTTGAGCATGGCGATGCCCGGCAGTTCCGCGAGGCGGATGATCGTCTCGGGCTCGATGTTGCGGCCCGTGCGGGCCGGAATGTTGTAGATGCAGATGGGGATGTCGACGGCCTCGGCGAGCGCCTTGAAGTGCTCGTAGATGCCCTGCTGCGTGGGACGGTTGTAGTAGGGGCCCACGACGAGCGCCGCATCGGCACCGGCCTTGGCCGCAAACTTCGTGAGCCTGACCGCCTCGGCCGTGGAGTTGGAGCCGGTGCCGGGCATCACGAGAATCCGGCCGGCCGCCGCCGCGATGCTCTCGGCGATCACCCGCTCGTGCTCGTCATGGGTGAGGGTCGGCGATTCCCCCGTGGTGCCCACCGGGCAGATGCAGGTGGTGCCGGCCTGGACCTGAAAGGCGATCTGCTCCGCGAGTCGGGCCGAGTCGAGCTTGCCGTCCTTGAACGGGGTCACAATGGCCACGGAGAGACCGGCAAACTTCTCGGCACGGGTGGGCATCGGCGACGATCCTCGAAAGCGTGGCGGGCGGTGGGATGGCGGTCGAAACCGGACATGCTTGCCGGTTTCCGCGACCGGCGGGAGGATATGGTTTTTCCCCACGAGCGGCAATCAGGAGCGGCAAACCCAGCCGGCTTTCGTCCAGATGGCGGAGCATCAGCGGCAGCATGGAGCAGCGACGGGCCGGCCTCGATGGCGACCAGGGTCTCCCCGCGCCGGGGCCTTCGAGGCGGCAGAGAAGATCGTGGCCTCGGGAGGCTGTCCGGCGACGATCGGCGTGGTGCTCGGCACCGGTCTCGGCGGTCTCGCCGATCGGCTGACCGGTCGCTGGGCGATGCCCTCGACGGAAACCGGCTGGCTCCAGAAATCGCGGGCGACCGGCCACGCCGGGCGAATCGTGTGCGGCACCCTCCGCGGGGTGCCGATCGCGATGCTGCAGGGCCGCGTTCATGGCTACGAGGGGTTTCCGCCGGAAACGCTGACCCGCGGCATCGAGCTGCTCGGCGCGCTCGGAGTGCAGCAGGTGCTGCTGACCAACGCCTCGGGCGGGCTGCGGCCCGACATGGTGAGCGGCGAGCTCGTGATCGTCACCGATCATCTTGACCTCGTGCGGCGTCCATGGGGCGAGGCGCTCGACCTCGATGACGACATCGACGGTGGGGCCGAGGCCGCGTGTCGCTCGTCGTATTACAACCCCGACCTGGCCGACCTCGCTCTCGAGGCCACGCGGCGGGTCGGTGCGATCGCCCGCAAGGGTGTCTATGCGCTGCTTTCGGGGCCGAGCTACGAAACCCGCGCCGAATACCGGATGCTGCGGAGATTCGGTGCCGACGTGGTGGGCATGTCGACCGTGCCCGAGGTGGTGGCCGCAGCGCGGATGGGAATCGACGTCACGGTGTGCTCGGTCGTGACCAACGTCGCGCGGCCCGACGCGCCCACCACGACCGACGCGGAGGATGTCTGCAAGATGGCCGCCGATGCGGCTGAGGGCGTGTGGGCGATCCTCGAATCCCTCGCGGCCAGGGCGGCGGGGCGGCCATGCGTATCCTGCTGACCAACGACGACGGCATCGACGCGCCCGGACTGGCTGCCTTGTGCGACGCGGCCACCGTGCTCGGCGGCGAGATCGTGATCGTGGCTCCGGCGGAATGCCACTCGGGCTGCGGGCATCGGGTGACGACCGATCGGCCGATCGCCGTCGACGAACTGGCGGCCGGACGGTTTCGGGTAGCCGGCACGCCGGCGGATTGCGTGCGGATCGGGCTGGCGCAGCTCGCGACCGATGCCAGCCTCGTGATCGCGGGCATCAACGCCGGCGGCAACCTCGGCGCCGACATCCATCCTTCCGGCACCGTTGCGGCGGCCCGCGAAGCGGCGTTGCACGGCCGGCCCGCGATCGCGGCATCGCAGTATCACCGCCGTGGCACCACGCTCGACTGGGGCCGAGCGGCCGGCTGGCTGGCGGATCTTCTCTGCGGGCTTCGCGACCGCGCGTCCGTGCCCGGGGAGTTTTGGAACGTCAACCTGCCCGATCTGCCGGCGGCCGCGGCAGCCCCGCCGGTGGTGGAGTGTGCGATCGATGGTTCGCCGTTCGCGCTTGGCTATCGGCTGACCGACGAGGGCTGGAAGTATGAGTCGAGTTACCACGACCGGCCGCGAATGGCGGGGGGCGATGTCGCCGTCTGTTTCGGCGGCGGGATCAGCCTGTCGCGCGTGCGGGCGGTGTGACCGCGGGCCCATCAGCGGGCGGTGAACTCGGCGAGGTTCGCGTCAAACACGCGGACCTTTGCCCACGCCGTGGCGTTTTCCGCAATGAAGGCTTCGTGCCGCGGGGCCGTCTGGTATTCGTTGTGGGCGGCGTGCGACTCAAACACGATCGTGAGCGCGACGTCGTAGTCGAGGTCGTTGACCTCCCGATCGTATTCAGGGGCGCAGGTGCCCACCGAGAATGAGACCGTGCCCGGATGCCCGGTGAGATGCTTGCGGCAGGCCGCGACGAGATGGGCGGCCGCTTCGGGCGTGCGGTGCTTCAGCGTGAAGTAGACGGCGTGCGAAAGCATGGCGGTCGGTTGGCTCTCAAGGATCAGGATGGGTTTGAGTCGCGGGCGGCCTGCACCGGAGCGGGGTCGGGCGTGGGGCTCGAATCACCGGCCCGTCTGGGCGCGGCTGGGCCGATGATCTCCACCACCTCGGTGTCGTCGAGCATCTCCCGTGATTCCAGGGTCTGGGCCAGCCGGTCGAGCTTGTCGCGGTTGTCGGTGAGGAGTTTCGTCGCTCGCACCGCCGCCTCACCCAAGACCCGGAACACCTCCTCGTCGATGATCTGCGCCGTCCGCTCGCTGAACTCCCGCTGCTCGTAGACGTCGCGGCCGAGGAAGGGATGCTCGTTGGAGGTGGAGCAAGCCACCGGGCCCACCCGCTCGCTCATGCCCCAGGTGGCCACCATCTTCCGCGCGATCCGCGTGGCCTGCATGAGGTCGTTTTCGGCACCGGCGGAGTATTCGCCAAACACGAGCTTCTCCGCCGCGCGGCCGGCGAGGATGAAGGTGAGCCGGTTGGTGAGGTCTGATTCGCCGATGTTCATCCGGTCTTCTTCCGGCACCAGTTGCGTCACTCCGAGCGCGCGGCCCCGCGGAATGATCGTGACCTTGTGCAGCTTGTCCACACCCGGCAGGAGCCAGGCGCCGAGCGCGTGGCCCGCTTCGTGGTAGGCCGTCATCGTCTTTTCCCGGCCGGCGAGCACCTCCTCCCGCTTCGGGCCCATCAGCACCTTGTCGCGGGCATAGTCGAAGTCGGAGGAATCGACGGCGTTCTTGTCGTGTCGCGTGGCCCAGAGGGCGGCTTCGTTGACGAGGTTGCGGATGTCGGCGCCGGTGAGGCCGACCGTTGCGCCGGCGAGCCGGTCGAGATCGACGTCGGACGCCAGCGGCACGGTGCGGGTGTGAACCTTGAAGAGCGCGAGCCGGGCCTTCTGGTTGGGGCGATCGACCGTCACGTGGCGATCGAAGCGGCCCGGCCGCAACAGCGCGGGGTCGAGCACGTCGGGCCGGTTGGTCGCGGCGAGCTCGATCACCGATTCCGACGGACTGAATCCGTCCATCTCGCTGAGGATCTGGTTGAGGGTCTGCTCCCGTTCGTCGTGGCCGCCGCCCAGGCCGGCACCGCGCACCCGGCCGACGGCGTCAATCTCGTCGATGAAGAGGATGGCCGGTGAGGCGTCTTTTGCGGTTTTGAACATGTCGCGCACCCGCGACGCGCCCACGCCCACGAACATCTGGATGAACTCGCTGCCCGAGATCGAGAAGAAGGGCACGCCCGCCTCGCCGGCCACGGCCCGGGCGAGGAGGGTTTTGCCGGTGCCCGGTGGCCCCATCAGGAGCACGCCCTTGGGCACGCGGCCGCCGAGCCGCTGGAATTTCTTGGGGTCTTTCAGAAACTCCACGATCTCCTGGAGGTCGGCCTTCACCTGCTCGAGGCCCGCCACGTCGGCGAAGGTCACCGGCTTGTCGCCGGCGGCGTAGCGCTTTGCGGGTGACTTGGCGAAGCCGCCGAGGAAGCCGGTGTTGCCCAGCGGGTCGCGGGCCTTCCGCAGCATCGTCCAGAAGACCGCCATGAGGAGCAGCGGCACGAGCAGGTACATGCCCATGAGCAGGCCCGTGCCGTCGGTCGGCGTCCGCGTGGTCGTGCGGATCTCGCCGTGGTCCCGCATGAGCTCGTCGAAGCCGCCCCGCAGGTAGGGGCTGAGCTCGAGCCGGAAGGTCTTGAGCTTCCGGCTCGAGCTCAGCC